>CAUJKI010000593.1 GCA_963205015.1 Pseudomonadota bacterium | reverse complement strand
GCATCGAACGATTGGCTTCCTTGAAGGCCGCCTTCGACAAGTCCGAGCGCGGCACGCTCACCGCCGGCAACTCGACGCCGCTTACCGACGGGGCCTCGGCGGTCCTGCTCGCCTCTGAGGAGTGGGCGCGTGCGCGCGGCCTGCCGATCCTTGCTTACTTCACGGCGGGGCAGACGGCGGCTGTCGACTTCATTGCCGGCGAAGGTCTGCTCATGGCGCCGACGGTTGCAGTGTCGCGCCTTCTCGATCGCACGGGGCTTACGCTGCAGAGCTTCGACTTCTACGAGATCCATGAAGCCTTCGCTGCCCAGGTGCTCGCCACCCTCAAAGCCTGGGAGGATCCGGCGTACTGCAAGGAGCGACTCGGGAAGGATGCGCCGCTCGGCGCCATCGATCGCACGAAGATGAACGTGAAGGGCTCATCGCTTGCGGTCGGCCATCCTTTTGCGGCGACCGGCGGGCGGATCGTGGCGCTGCTCGCCAAGCTGCTCGGCGAGTACGGCGGGCGTGGGCTCATTTCGATCTGCACGGCGGGCGGCATGGGCGTCGCGGCGATCATGGAGAGCGCGCGCCCCTGATGCGACCTGATGCCAGAACGGCTGAGGGCGCCGGCATTTTCTGCCGACGCCCTCGAAACACGCACACTGCATTCAAGCGCTACTACTTTGGCTGCTGCACGGCTTCCTTGGCTTTCTCGTATGCGTCCTTGGTGGCTTCCTTGGCCTTCTCATAGGCTTCCTTCGCGGCCTCGGACGCCTGATCGATGGTGGGCTTGGCTGTCTCCATGCTGCGGTCGGTTATCTCGCGCGCCTTCTCGGAGGCCCGCTCGAGCAGAGACTTGCGCGGCGTCTTGCGCTCGTAGGCCGGGAGCGCCGCGATCACTTCCTTGGTCAGCTCCGGCACCGTGACCTTGCCGTCCGGGGCAAAGCGGAGCGCGGAGAACCGCAGGCCCAGCCGCTTCTCTCCAGCGCCGAGAAAACCACCCGTGCCGACGATCACGCCCTCGACGTGCAGATCGGATGTCAGGATCAGCTCCTCGATGTCGGCAATGATCTTGCCGTCGGCCCCGTAGATCTTCGCGCCGATGAGATTGTCGCTCGAGAGGATCTGCCCCTCGGCCTGTCCGCGGAAGAACACGCCGCGCGGGATCGGCACTTCGGTTTGCGGGGTCGCGGGAGCAGGGCCCTGCTGCGCAAACGCCGGCGCAGAGGCCGCGATGACCGAAGCAGCAACAAGAGCAAGGGAGAGGCGTCGCATGACACGAGTGTCCTTCTTCACATCTGAACGCGTCCTATGGCGCGCTCGCACGTCCGACCACCGAAGAGCGGTGGACCCGCCCTATTTGGTGCATCGGCGCGCATCCGACAATGCGTGCGTTGGAAATAAGTTCCTGCGTGTGAACGTGAAATACGCCACAATCTCGCCGGCATTGCAGCGCGCCACGCGTGCGAATCGTCGCGCCTCTATTTCTTTGCCAACTGACGCGCGGCTTCGAGCACTTCCTCGGCGTGTCCTGGCACCTTGACCTTGCGCCAGACCTCCGCGATGTGGCCGTTGGCATCGATCAGAAATGTGGAGCGGTCGATGCCCATGTACTTGCGCCCGTACATGGATTTTTCGATCCAGACGCCGAACCTCTCGGCAACGGCATGATCCTCGTCCGCCGCGAGGCGCACATCGAGCTCATGCTTCTCGCGGAACTTCTGATGCCGCTTCAGGCTGTCCGGCGAGATGCCGATCACCGGAATGCCCGCCTTGCGGAAAGCCGGCGCCAGCCGCGTGAAGTCCTTCGCCTCAGTCGTGCAGCCCGAGGTGTCGTCCTTCGGGTAGAAATAGATGACCGCCGGCCGGCCCGCGAGATCGGCGGGGCTGACGCTACGACCATCATCGGTGGGCAGCTTGAACGTGGGAATCCTGTCGCCCTTTTCGACCGGGGATGTGTTCATCGGGGAAATGCCTTTCTTAGGTCGCTTTCCTGCACCGATCCTGGTCCAACGATAGGGTATGTCGCCCATCTCGGTCCGGCGTTAAGGCATCTGGTACCGAATCATGCTGACGATGCCAAGGACGGCCATGGCAGTGTTGGCAAGGTCCCTCACAGGGCGGTCCTGTTGGACGCCAAGCATTTGTCCCGACGCATTAAAGTCGCATTGCTCGGGTCATTTCCGGTGAGACGCCCTGGGGGGCGAACCGAAGTTCTGAGTCCCGGATCTCAGTGCCCGCTGATCGCGGCGCCGCGCATGGTGTGGCCTCGGGCTGATGAGTTGCGAGACCTGTCAACGGGTTAGGGGAAAGCGGCGATGCATGGCCACGTTGGCCAAGCGGACAGACAGACCGGCGGCGATCCCGGGCCGGTGCCGACTCCTGCTGCCACGACAGCCGAATCGACTCGTGCCGAGCCGCCGCAGCCTCGTGGCCGCGCGCTACCGGCAACACCCCGGTGGGTGAAAGGCTGCGGGCGTGCGCTCTTTGTGACGGCAGTGGTGGTAGTGCCGCTGGTCGCGCTCGCCATCGGCCTCCTCTACCTGCGCCTCATGAGTGGACCGATCTCGGTCTCGTTTCTCGTCGAGCCGATCGAGCGCGGGCTCAACGAGGAGATGCCCGGCGTCCAGTTCCGCGTCGAGGATGCGATCGTCCAGCTCACATCCGAAGGTGCCATTGAATTCCGCCTGACCAGTGTGCGACTCACGGAGGACACGGGCAGTGTCGTCGCGCTCGCCTCGCGCGCCTCCGTGCAGTTGAGCCTCCGCGCACTCCGAACAGGCCGCCTCGCGCCAGCCCGCATCGACCTCCTTCAACCGCGAGTCGTTCTGTTCGCTTCCGACCGGCCCTCGTACATGTTCGGCTATGGCCGAGACCTGCAGGGCCGTACGCTCACCATGCCAACGGCACCCGCCGGCAGCGCAAAAGCACCGAAACCATCGCCGGCTGAAACCGAGATCGGAAAGACCGTCACGATCACGCGCGACCGGATTGATGCAGCCCGGCGCGTTGCCGAGCTTGCCGGCGAGATGCGGCGGCGCAAGGGTGCCGCCTCCTTCCTTGAAACGCTTGGCCTCAAGGATGCGTCGCTCATCGTCTCGGACGACAAACAGCAACGCGTATTCCAACTGCCGAGCCTCGAGCTTTCGCTGCGGCACCGGTCACAGCGCAGCGTCATCTCAGGCTCGGGCACGATGGCGGGAACCGGCGCAGCCTTCAAATACAACTTCCGCATGGAGGATTCCGAAAGTCGCGACCGGCTGACCATGACGGTCGATGTCGAGGATCTCGTGCCGCGGAGTGTCGCGCTCGGGCAGACAGGGCTCGAGCTTTTCGAGGGCCTGGACCTTCCGCTCGGAGGTTCGGGCACAATCGAGCTCTCGCGCCAGGGCGATGTGATCGGCGGGACGTTCGACGTGGCGCTGGGAGCGGGCCGCGTGCATCTGCCATGGCTCGGCAAGGTGCCGCTCGATCTCGCCGGCGGTGACATCAAGGCGAGCTACGAGGGCTCCGAGCGCAAGCTCGTCATTGCGCCCTCGACGCTGCGGTGGCGCCAGAGCCATGCGACGCTCAAAGGTGAGCTGGCGCCCGCGGTCGACAACGACGGTACGGCCGGCTGGCGCTTCGAGGCCCACGGCATCGATGGATTGCTCAGGGGCGACGACCTTGGCGCGCCGCCACTTGCGCTCTCCACCTTGATCCTGCGCGGGAGTGCTTTTCCGGCGACCGGACACGTCGAGGTGTCCGAATTCCAGATGACGGCCGGAGAGGCCAAGGTAGCGATGGTCGGCGACCTTGCGGCCTCGGGAAGCGCACGCATCGCCCGTCTCGATGGGCGCATCGGGCCGATGTCTCTCGATGCGCTCAAGGCCATGTGGCCTCAGAGCCTGGCTCCGCAGACCCGCAAATGGGTTGCCGGGCATATCGTGACAGGGCGCCTTACCGGCGGTGCCTTCAGCGTGACGAACGAGCGCCGTGATCGCACGGATGCGCGCGATCCGGCTGCCTTCCGCGAGCGCGCGCTGTCGCTTACGCTCGATGCCGAGCAGATCGGCCTCGAGTATCTCAAAGGCCTGCCGCCGCTCGAGGCTCGCGAGGCGCGCCTCAGTGTCGAGGGCACGACCGCGACGCTCAGGATTCCGACGGCCGTCATCCGGGCGTCGCCAACGCAGCATCTGCAGGTCCAGGAAGGTGCGCTCGTCGTCAGCGGCGTCGATCAGGATCGCCCGCTTGCGCGTCTCGACATGCGCGTCGCGGGGCAGGCGGGCGCGCTCGTCGACCTTCTCGGGCGCCCGCCCCTCGGGTGGTCGCGCAGTGCATGGCTCGACGGCGCGGCTTTCGACGGCAAGCTCGATGCGCGCTTTGCCATTGCCTTCCCGGTGCACGAGGGCCTGACGCTGCAGGACGTGCAGATCGTCGAAGGCAAGGGGAGCCTCGTCGAGGGACATGCGCGGAAGATCGCAGGGCGCTACAACATCTCCGGCGCTTCGATCCGCGCCGAGGCGCGTGACAACGATATCGATATCATCGGTGAGGCGCTGCTCGACGGCGTCCTCGCGAAGCTTGCCTGGCGCTATACGCTTGGCGCCAATGCGTCACCCGATGCGCAGGGACTGCGCCTGCGTGCAAGGCTCGGCAACAGCGAGCGGGCCCAGCTCGGCATCGACCTTGGCGACATGATCAGCGGTGATGTCGACGTCGATCTGGCGGTGCGGCCGGCAGAGGATGATGGGTCCTTCATCCGCGTTACGGCGGACCTCACGGCGGCTGAGCTCCAGCTCACCGAGATCGCATGGACGAAGCCGCCCGGGCAGCGCGCGGAGATGAAGTTCGACGTCGGCAAGCGACGCGACGGCAACGTCGTGCTGCAGGACTTCCGGCTCGACGGCGACACGATCGGTATCAGCGGCTGGGTCGCGCTCGGTGCGGACAACCGGCCGGTGGAATACCTTTTCACAGATTTCTCGCTCAACACCGTGAGCAGCCTCAGTGTCCGAGGCGTTCTGAAGCCCGATCGTATCTGGGACATCAAGGCCACGGGTGCCCGGTTCGATGCCCGTAATATCTTTCGCGGTTTTCTGAGCGTCGGCGCGAGTGCGCGGCCCCATGACGCCAATCGCCCGCATCACTCGCGCGGCGTCGATCTCGATGCCAAAGTGGATACGGTGACCGGCGTTCCGGACGTCTATGTTCCGACGAATGCCGATCCCCGCCTGCGCGGCGTGCAATTGCGCTTCAGCTCGCGCAACCGCGAGGTTCGCGAGATCCAGTTCAGTGGACGCCACGACAACGGCCGTGCACTTCGCGCCTCGATGAAGGTCACGACCGGCGCGCCGCGCGTCTTCACCGTCGATGCCGAGGACACGGGAGAGGCGCTGAAGCTCATCGGCATCTACCGAAGCATGCAGGGCGGCGAAGGGAAACTCGAGATCAACCTCGATGCTGCCGGCGCCGCCGACCGGAGGGGCACGATGCATGTACGCCGCTTCCGCATCATGGGTGATCCCGTCGTCAGCGATATGGCTTCCGCATACAACGATGGTGGCCAGCCGGCTATCAAGCAGGGTGCACGTGGCCAGCAGACCGTGCGCGAGCAGATCGAGTTCGACCGCCTGCGGGCGGCCTTCCAGACCGGCAATGGTCAGCTCGTGATCGAGGACATGGAGGTGCTCGGGCCGATGCTGGGTGCGACGCTCCGCGGCAAGCTCGACTATCGCACCGAGCAGGTGCATCTCGGCGGCACCTATACGCCGCTCTCGGGCCTCAATCGCGCGCTCTCGGGCGTGCCGCTTTTTGGCGAGGTGCTGACCGGCCCGCGGCGCGAAGGCATCCTGGCGATGACGTTTGCCATTCAAGGCCCGATGAGCAATCCGCAGTTCATTCCCAATCCGCTGTCGCTGATGACGCCGGGCTTCCTGCGCGAGATCTTCCAGATGGCGCCGAACAATCCGACGGTCACGCCGGGCCGGCTTCCTGCGCAGAACCGACGGCCACCGCAACCGCAGACGATGGCAAGTCCGCCTGCGACAGGCCCTGAGCAGCCTCAGCCCTCGTCGCCGGAGGCCGAGGTGGCCAAAGCAGCGCCGAAAGCGCGCGCGCGCGCAAAGAGTGTGACGCCGGAAATCCCCGATGGCTGGGCCGCGACGACCGACCCGCGCACGGGGCAGCCCGCACGGAATTGAACGGCGGCCTCGCCTACACCGGCCGCAGCAGCACGTGCTTCTTGCGGCCGAGGCTCAGCTTGATGACGCCATCGGCGGACACATCGCCCGAGCGCAGCTTGGCTTTCTCGTCGCTTACGGCTACGTCGTTCACGCGCAGGCCGCCAGCCTGGATCTGGCGCCGCGCCTCGCTGTTCGACTTGACGAGGCCGGCGGTCACGAACGCGGCGAGAATGCCGAGCTCGTTCTCGATGTCGGCAACCGGTACCTCGATGGTCGGCAGTCCTTCCGCGCTCTCGCCCTGTTCGAACGTGCGACGCGCGGTCTCGGCGGCGGCTTCG
>CAUJKI010000592.1 GCA_963205015.1 Pseudomonadota bacterium | reverse complement strand
GACGCCATGCTGCACCTCCCGTGCCGCAGGGTTGTACATATCCCTCGAACGCAACTGGCTGATGAAGGTTCCGCGGCAATGCAGCGTCGATCAGCGCTGCGCCCGCACGAGACGATCCGCAATGATGCCGATCACGACGAGGGCGATGCCGGCAAACTGCACGAGCGTCAATTGCTCGCCGAGAACCATGACGCCGATCAGCACGACCGTCACTAGCTCGAGGCCGACGAGGATGGAATAGCGACCAGCGCTCAGCCGCGGAAGCGCATAGGCGAACGAGGCGATCTGGATTGCCCCGCCGACGAGCCCGATGGCGATGAGGCTGGGCCAACTCCCGGCATTCGGGGGGCGGAATGACATGCCGAAGAGGGCCACCACGAGACCGTATCCGCAGCCCAGGCCCAGATAAATCGCACTTGCGCTCGCGAACGGCGACGCCTGCCGCGTGTAGCGATACGCGATGGCGATATAGATGCTGAATATGACAGGCGTTGCCAGTACACAGAGCAGGCCGACAGGATCGGCATCCCCAAGCCCGAGGCTAGGCCAGCCGGCGAGCAGGGCGCCGATAAAAATGAGCGCGACCGCAGTGATCGACTGCCACCGTATCTGCAGCCCGTAGAGGTAGCGGTCCAACGCCAGCGTGATCATCGGATAAACGAAGAAGACCGTGACGACGACACTCGACGGTACCGTCTGCACGGCGCGGAAGTACGTATAGGTCTGCGCGAGACCGAATGTGATGCCATTGAGGAACAGGCCGCGCCCTGCGGCCACCCATTCGGCCCGGAGGCCCGGGCTCGTCCACCAAGCGAGGGGGATCAGGACGGCGAGCGCGATCCAGTAGCGCCAGAACAGAACGGACGCGACGTCCATGCCGCTCTTGTAAAGACCGATCGCGAAGTACGGCACAGTACCGACGAGCGACGAGCCGAAGGCGGCGGCAGCCACGGCGCGCGCCTCAACGCCGGGGCCGGGTTGGGACTGGGCAGACATCGGGACAGGGCCGATCTCGGAAATGGCGGGGAGTTGGGCAGCGACGCAGAGCTCTGCCGCTTATAGCGTCACGCCCACTGCAAGGCGATGCGCTTTCAACGCAGGCGCAGCAATGTGTGATTTCACCCGCACAGCGGCCTTCAGGCTACCATAAACTCCGCGATCTCGCGCATGGGCACAGGCGTGTCGCCGAGCAGGAGGTCGGCAATCCGATCCTCGCCGCGGCCGGCTTCCAGCGCAAAGGGATCGCGCGCGGTGAGCCGGTGATCGAGGACGAGACGCGAGAGCAGCAGGCGGCGGGCGTCGCCGCGATGATTGTGAATGCGGTCAGCCTCCCAGGCGAGATAGACCGCGCTTGCCACGTGATAGAGCACGCTCGTCGCCCGGCGGGCATCGGCCTCGTTGGCGGCCTCGCGGGCGACGCGCTGTGCAAAGCCGATCGCGGCATCGACATTGCGGCGCAGGCGATCCCGGAACGCCACCGGTACGCTGCCGCTCTCATCGAGGCGCGCAGCGAGGTCTGCAGCGAGCGCGCCCTCGGCGCTGTGGCGGCCGACAGCTCGCGTCAGTGCATCGAGCGCGACAATGTTGCCGGTCCCTTCCCAAATCGAGCCGAGGTGGGCGTCGCGCAGCAGGCGCGCGCAGGCGAACTCCTCGACATAGCCGATGCCGCCACGGAACTCGAGGGCGTCGCCGGTCATCTTGCGCGCATCGCGCGTCGAGCGGTACTTGAGCACGGGCGTCAGCATCCGCACGAGCGCCGCCGCCTCCTGGCTGCCACCGATCTCCGCCCGTTCAAGCGCGTCGGCCGTGATGAAGCACATCGACAGCGCCTGCTCGAGCGGGAGAATCAGCTTGAGAAGCTGGCGGCGCGCCAGCGGCAGCTCGATGATGCGGCGGCCAAACGCACGGCGGCCGTGCGCGACGGTCATCGCGTCGTGCAGCGCACGCCGCATGAGCGCCGTCGACTTGACGCCATTCGAGAGTCGCGACCAGTTGACCATCTCAGCCATCTGCACGAAGCCGCGATCAAGACGGCCGACGGCATACGCAACGGCGCCTTCGAGCTTGATCTCGCCAGATGCCATGGAGCGCGTGCCGAGTTTGTCCTTGAGGCGCACGATCCGGTAGCTGTTGACCGTGCCATCATCGAGATGGCGCGGCATGAGAAAGAGGCCGACGCCGCGCGTGCCGCCGACAGCGCCCTCCGGCCGCGCGAGCAGCATGGCGATTTCCGCATCCGCGTTCGAGCAGAACCACTTGTCGCCGTAGAGGCGCCAGTGATCGCCCTCCGGCTTCGCGACCGTCGTCAGGCTGCCGACATCCGAGCCGCCCTCCTTTTCGGTCATGAACTGCGCACCCTGGGTCAGGCGGCTCATGTCCGTCTCGGTCAGGCGGTCGAGATACTTGGCCTTGAGCGCTTCATCGCCATAGCGCGCGAGCAGCATGGCCGCGCCGTCCGTCACATTGAGCGGGCAGCCCATGCCGAACTCGGCCTGGTTGAAGAGGTAGGTGAAAGCGTGCTTCGCCGCCGCCGGATAGGTGCCGGGCCAACCGAGAATCCCCTTCCTGTGCGACATGGCGTGGATGCCGAACTCGCCGAAGCCGACGCGCTCGAGCTCACGATAGGCGGGATGATACTCGACGTGTTGCACATCGTTGCCGAAGCGATCACGGGCGTGCAGCACCGGCGGATGGCGGTCGGCGAGGCGCGCGCAATTGTCGAGATGATCTCCAGCAAGTGCGCCGAGGCGATCGAGATGGGGCTCGATGTGCGCGAGCACGTCCGCGGACAGATGGATGCGCAGCAGGTCCATGAGCGATGGATCCGCGCGGAAGAAATTGAGCCCCGTGGTATCGGGGGCAATCGCGCCGGTCACGGATTGCGAGGCTGTGAG
Source organism: Pseudomonadota bacterium (assembly GCA_963205015.1). Lineage (GTDB taxonomy): Bacteria > Pseudomonadota > Alphaproteobacteria > Rhizobiales > Hyphomicrobiaceae. The sequence goes on along the minus strand of CAUJKI010000592.1, from coordinate 8,025 downwards.
TGCCATGGTGCGCTCCACAAATAAAACGGCGATGCGCGGCGTGCGTGCGCCGGCACCGCCACCGAACTCATCAAGTCGTTGTCAGTCCGACGGTGCCTCGTAGCTGCCGTTGCCTGCTTCATCGGCAAGCGAACGCACGAGATCAAGCACGGACTTGCGCACCTTGGGATCCGTGATGCGCGAGAATGCGCGGTTGAGCTCGAGCCCTTCGCGGCTGCTCAGGAACTCGAAAACGTGGCTGTCCGATGAGCGCTCGGCGAGGCCGGGCGTCGCGCTCTGCTGCGCGCTGCTGGCGGGTGCGTCCTCGTAAAAGAACTGGACGGGCACGCCGAGCACGCGCGAAAGCTCGAAGAGACGGCTCGCGCCGATGCGGTTGATGCCCTTCTCGTACTTCTGCACCTGCTGGAACGTCAGGCCGAGACGCTCACCGAGCTTCTCCTGACTGATCCCGATCAGCATGCGCTGCAGCCGCACACGATTGCCCACATGGATATCGATCGGGTTGGGCCGGCGCGTGCCCCGCTCGAGCCCTTCGCCATCGTCCGTAGGGTCAACCATGACATCCCCCTGCACAAACCTCTGGACCCAAAACATCCGCACCGTGGCGATGCGATTATTGCGCAATTCCTAGGTGTGGGCTTGCGCTTCGTCAACCATATGATGCGGTGCAGCGATGGGGCGTTCGATATGTGGAATGAGGTTTCCAACAGCAGACAATGGAGCAAAGGACGGAATTCCTAGAATGCGGGAGAACGCGATCCTTGCGAACGCGGGGGCAGGCCCCATACTTAGGTGACAACGATACGGCGACACGACCGACGCGGGGACGGCAGAGGGGCACCATGGCGCGACTGAAAACGGCGATCAATACAGCCTCGGAGGACTTCGCGGCAAACCGCGCCGCCATGTCGGCGCTCGTTGCCGACCTCGCCGAGAAACGGCGCGCCGCGGCCGCCGGCGGTCCGGAGCGGCTGCGCGAACGCCATCTCTCGCGCGGCAAGCTGCTGCCGCGCGATCGCGTACTCGGGCTGATCGATCCCGGCTCGCCCTTCCTCGAGCTTTCTCAGCTCGCCGCCTACGATATGTACGGCGGCGACATTCACGGCGCCGGCGTCATCACCGGCATCGGTCGTATTGCCGGGCGCCCGTGCATGATCGTGTGCAATGACGCTACGATCAAAGGCGGTACTTACTACCCCCTGACCGTCAAGAAGCACGTCCGCGCCCAGGAAGTCGCCTGGGAGAACGGGCTCCCCTGCCTCTATCTTGTCGACTCCGGCGGCGCGAACCTGCCGCACTGGACGGAGGTCTTCCCTGATCGCGACCACTTCGGCCGCATCTTCTTCAACCAGGCGCGCATGTCGGCGGACGGCATCCCGCAGATCGCCGTCGTCATGGGGTCGTGCACGGCGGGTGGCGCGTACGTGCCGGCGATGTCGGACGAGACCATCATCGTGCGCCGCCAGGGCACGATCTTCCTCGGCGGGCCGCCGCTCGTGAAGGCGGCAACCGGCGAGGACGTCTCGGCGGAGGATCTCGGCGGCGCGGATGTCCACACCCGCCTTTCCGGCGTCGCCGATCACTACGCCCTCAACGATCGCCATGCACTGGAGATCGCACGCAGCATCATCGGGACGCTGCCGGCGCGCGAGCGGGCCAATGTGCCCACGCGTGCACCTGTCCCGCCCGCCTATGATCCCGCAGAGCTCGACGGCGTCGTTCCCGCCTCGCTCATGACGCAGTACGACACGCGCGAAGTGATCGCACGCCTCGTCGACGGTTCGGAGCTGCACGAGTTCAAGAAGAACTACGCCACCACTCTCGTCACCGGCTTCGCGCACATTGAAGGGCAGCCGGTCGCGATCCTCGCCAACAACGGCATCCTCTATTCCGAGACGGCACAGAAAGCCGCCCACTTCATCGAGCTCGCCTGCCAGCGCAAGACGCCGCTCCTCTTCCTCCAGAATATCACCGGCTTCATGGTCGGGCGCGATGCTGAAGCCGGTGGCATCGCGCGCCACGGCGCCAAGATGGTCATGGCGGTCGCCAACGCCGACGTGCCGAAGATCACGCTGATCATCGGCGGCAGCTATGGTGCCGGCAACTACGCCATGTGCGGGCGCGCCTACGGGCCACGTTTCCTCTTTACATGGCCGAATGCGCGCGTCTCGGTCATGGGCGGACAGCAGGCCGCAAGCGTGCTCGCGACCGTGCGGCGCGACAACATCGAGGGCGAGGGAAAGACCTGGTCCAAGGCCGAGGAGGATGCCTTCAAGCAACCCGTTCTCGATGCCTACGAGCGCGAGGGCCATCCGTACTACGGCACGGCGCGGCTCTGGGACGACGGCATCATCACGCCTTCGGAGACGCGGCGCGTGCTCGGCCTCGCACTCGCCGTCTGCTTCGAGCGGCCGATCACCGAGACGAAATTCGGCGTCTTCAGGATGTAGGGGCGGCTGACTACTGCCAGAGGCCCAGCCGCTCCCAGTCCGTCTTCGGGATCTCGGGGCCGAGCTTGAACGTGAAGGTCGTCGCCTTCATCCAGTCGCTCGTCAGATCGCAGGTAAAGCTCAGTGCATACCAATGTCCGGCCGATCTCACAGCGCCGCCGGGGGCCGTGAGCTTGGTGCCGTTGAGCACAGCCGGCTTGAAAATTGACGTCTTCATGCGATCGGCGCGGCGCAGCGCCTGCTCGCTTCTCACGGCCGGCAGTCCACGAAGAATGCAGGCTTGATGCGAGCGAAACTCTGGTGTGAGTTTGGCCAACGAGTCTTCGAGCGTAGCTGCCGACGCCACCAGCGGCATGAAAAGGCCGAGGCCCAGTGCCGTCGCAATCCTTCTCCTCATACCTCCCCCTCGATCCTGTAGCCCCACGCAAACAGGCAGCCGCGACAACAGAAGGCGCCACGCTTCGATACATACGCTGCGTCGCGGCTCGCGGACAGACGGTCGCGCGCAATGCACGCGTGCGGCCCCCGGCCAGCCACACCTCTACGCGGCAACCTTGGCAAAAATGTCCCCGACACGACGGCCACGCCCGTCTGCATCTAGCACCCGCGGCCTGGCCATTCGAGCGGCGGTGAGCAAGGCATTGCGGGTTGCGCCGAGGTTGGCGATGCCCTTGCCCGCGATGTCGTAGGCCGTGCCATGCGCCGGCGTGCAGACGGGGAAGGCATAGCCGCCTATGAGGGTGATGCCGCTCTCGAAGCCCATGAGCTTCATCGCGATCTGGCCCTGGTCGTGGTACATCGTCTGCACGGCATCGAAGTCGCCGCGCCTGGCGCGCAGGAAGACGGTGTCGGACGGAAAGGGCCCTTCACAGACGATGCTCTCGGCCTTGGCCGCCACGACGGCTGGCTCGATGATGTCGATCTCCTCGCGGCCGAAGTTGCCGCCATCGCCCGCGTGCGGATTGAGACCGGCGACCGCGATGCGCGGGCGCGCGATGCCCGCCTCGCGCATGCAGCGGTCCGTGAGAACCAGACCATTCAGGACAGCCTCCCGCGTGATGTGACGCGCGACATCCTTCAGCGGCACATGGCTCGTCACGCGCGCATTCCACAAGCCATCGAGGATGTTGAACTCGCGGCCGTTCTGCGCGGCGCCGCTCTCCTCGGTGATCACCGCGATCTCGTCCTCGTAGGAGGCATCCGCGAGCTTCATGGCGTACTTGTTGAAGGGCGTGAACGTCACTGCGTCGGCGCCGCCCGCTGTCGCGAGACGCAATGCCGTGCGAAAGTTCGTCAGTGCGAAGGCGCCACCCATGCGCGAGGCCGTCCCGCGCGTGACGCGCGCCGGATCGAGATGGCCGAGATCAACGAACACCGGTGCTCCGTCGAAGGCGAGCGGCGCACCGGGCTTCCAGGCGCGGCAATCACACGCGAGGCCGGCCACAGCCTCTCCCTCGGCGAGGATGCGGCGGTCGCCGATCACGATCAGATCGGCGGCGGCGCGCACTTTCTCGTCCATGATGACCTTCGCCGTGAGCTCCGGGCTGATGCCGCACGGATCGCCCATCGCGAGCGCGAGGACCGGACGGGGCGCCTGCGTTGGCATGATAAGCTCCTTCTTCTCCCTCTCCCCACAAGAGCGGGGAGAGGGGACAATCTAATTCGCCCCGGCAAAACGCTTCTCGCGCACGGTCGCGGTGATCTCGTGCGCGAGCATGCCCTCCTCGTGGCAGACGCGCGCCATGATCGGCGCCGCCTCGAGCGAGGCGCGGCGTGTGAGACGCTGGTACGTGACGGTCTTGATGAACTTGCCGACCCAGAGCCCACCCGTATAGCGCGCGGCACCAGCCGTCGGCAGCGTGTGGTTCGTGCCGATGCCCTTGTCGCCATAGGCGACGGTCGATTCCTCGCCGATGAACAGCGAGCCGTAGTTCTTGAGCTTTTCAAGGTAATAGTCGTCGCGGCCCGTCTGGATCTCGAGATGCTCCGGCGCGTACTCGTCGGAAACGGCGATGGCCTCGTCGTCGCTTCCGACGACGACGACCTCGCCCCAGTCCGCCCACGAGCGCGACGCGACCTCGCGCGTCGGCAGCGTCTTGAGCTGGCGCTCGATCTCGGCGAGCACGGCGCGGCCCATCTTCTCCGAAGGCGTCACGAACCATGCGGGGCTGTCCGGGCCGTGCTCGGCCTGACCGAGAAGGTCCGTCGCGACGAGCGCCGGGTCGGCGGTGTCATCGGCAATGACGAGTATCTCGGTCGGACCGGCCGGGAGATCGATGCCGACCATGCCGAAGAGCTGGCGCTTGGCCTCCGCGACAAAGGGGTTGCCGGGACCGGTGATCATGTCGACGCGTGGCATACCCACGCAGCCATAAGCCATTGCGGCCATGGCCTGCACGCCGCCGACGCAATAGATCTCGTCGGCACCGGAATGGTGGAGCGCATAGAGCGTCTGCGGGTAGATACCATCCGGCCCGCGCGGCGGCGCGGCGGCGACGATGCGCCCGACTCCGGCGACCTTCGCCGTGCCGACGCTCATGATCGCCGCCGAGATCAGCGGATACTTGCCGCCGGGAATGTAGCAGCCGGTCGTCGAGATCGGAATCAGCTTCTGTCCGAGCAGTACGCCCGGTCGCAACTCCACCTCGAACGCCTGGAGGCTCTCCTTCTGCCGCTTGGCGAAGTCCGTCACCTGCTTGTGGCAGTAGGCGAAGTCCTCCTTGAAGGTCGTCGGGAGCGTGCGGGTCACCTCGTCGATGCGCGCTTGCGGCACGCGGAATTCGCCGGTCCACTTGTCGAGGTCGCGGGCATAGCGGCGGACGGCCTCGTCGCGGTTCTCGGCGATGTCGGCGATCATGCGCCGGACGGTGTTCTCGACTTCGGCTGCGCGCGGCCCGGCCTGCAGCGCGGCGCGTTTGAGATAGTTGCGAGCCACGGCGTCCTCCCAGATGTTGCGATGCTTTTGATCTCGAGGCGACGCTAGGTGCCACACAGCAGCCGGTCAAGATGGCCGAAAGACATTGCTGCGGTCGCGCCAAACGAAACATCCCGGCGCGCGGGCCGGGATGCTTCTCAGGTCATTCGGGTAAGGCAGCGACTGCGCGGCTATCCGCGTGGCGGCGATGAGGTCTGCGGCAACAGCTTCAAGATACCCTGCGCGGCGGCGCCGGCCGCAGCGTCGGCAGTGCTTCCCCATGAGCCGTCGAGCGAACCTTCAGGGATCTCGTTCTTCTGCGAGACCGTGCCGAGTGAGCGGCCCTGCGGATCACGGACCAGCCAGTCGATCTGAATTGTCTGCTTTCCGGCGGTTCCCGGCGCCAGCGCTACCTTGCCCTCGATGCGATACGAGGCGCCCGGCCGATTGGCCATCGTCACGCCCTGGCGCGAGAGCTCACGCTGGAGAGCGCTCGAGAGTGCGCTGTTGCCATCGCCCGGCGCGCCATTGACGGTGGGCACGATCGCCGCAACATCGCCAGACGGCGGAAGGCTGGCCGTCGTCGTGCGCGCAGCCGCCGGCTCAGGCGCTGGCACGGCCGGCGGCGCGACGGCCGCAACCGGCCGCTGGGCACCCGTCGTATCCGGTGCCTGGTTCGCGATCGGCGGTGCACCGCCCCCCGCGGGACGGTTAGCCGCGACCCACGTTGCGAGCTGCGTTGCCGTCTTGTCCGCAATGCTCTGCGTAAGCGCACCCGTCACAGCAGCCCAAGGGTCCTTGGCCGCGCCGGCCGGCGCGTGCTCCTCGCCGGTCACGCGATGGACGCGCTTGCCGGTCGGATCGGTAAGATCCCAGATATAGGAAACCTTGGTCTGCGAACGGTCCTTGGACGCGACGATGTAGCCACGCAGCGTGTAGTCGCCCTTCGCATCGCGGTCATTGATGAGCGAGATGCGCTGACGCTCGGCAGATTGCACGATCTGGTCGGCCATCTGCCGCGAGACGGCATCCGGTGCGCCGATGACCGGCGCCAACGCGATGCGTGCGAGCGTCGCCTGCTGCGCAACGGGCTTCGCCGGTTCCGGCGTGGCCGTCTCCGGGCCTGATGTGAGGCTGCTGAAGAGCGACGAACCGCTCGATTCACAGCCGGCCAGTGCCAGAGCGGCAATGGTGATAGCGGCCGGCAACGCGAAGCGCGCCTGCCTCCGCAGTGTCCTCTCAGCGTCGGATTTGGTCACAGTGACGCCCCCTTGAATGTGATCCCGCTGACACCCGGTGACCGTCTTACGGACTTGGCGGCCTCGAGGTTCACCCTCGACTCGGTACCCTTTTGCGAATCCTGTAACTGCTGGCTTCCCGACCGTCCAGATGGCGGGCCCAGCTTTCCTGTTTCTGATTCATCACTTAGCCCCCAGTTGAGGGGGAAACTGTGGAAAAACTAGAGCAGTACGATGGCGGATATTTGGCGTCCGTAATCCGGCTCGCGGCGATGCGTCGTGCGGCGATAGCTGAAAAAGCTCTCGGGATACGTGTACGTGCAGCGCGTTTGGCTCTCGACAGCCCCAAGTCCCATGGCGCCGAGGCGATGCAGACCAAACGCTGGAAGATCGAAATAAGGTCGCGCGCCTGCTGACGGTCTCTTGAAGAACCGCGCATTCTCTGGTGATTGCACAATGAAATTCGCTTCAAACTCAGGGCCAACTTCATAGGCCGCGGGACCAATGCAGGGACCGAGCACCGCGTCGATGCGGGATCGGCACGCGCCAAGTTGCTCCATGGTTGCGACAGCCGACTCGAGCACCCCGCCGAGCGCCCCCTTCCAACCTGCATGGGCGGCCGCGATAACGCCCGCTTCCGCATCGGCGAAGAGGACCGGCGCGCAATCGGCTGCAAGTGCGCCCACCGCGATACCCGGCGTCGCCGTCACCAGGGCATCGGCCTTGGGCATGGATTCGAAGGTCCAGGGCTCGCGAACCACGATCGCGTCCGTGCTGTGATGCTGATAGGCTGTGAGCAGACGATCAGGCGCAACACCGAGGTGTCCGGCGACGCGACCGCGGTTCTCGCCGACAGATCGCGGGCGTCCTTCGATCCGAGCCCGCAGTTCAGCGCCGCATAAATCCCTTCCGACACGCCGCCTTGCCGGCCGAAGAAGCCATGTGCGATGCGGCCGTGCCGCCCGAGCGCGTCCGCTTGGATGGGCTGGAGCATTATCGTCCCGTGATCAGTGATCTGCCGCTCAATCGGATATCAGTCCGCGAGCAGCGGGTCGAGCCTGCCGGCACGATCGAGACCGTAAAGATCATCACAGCCGCCGACATGCGTGCTGCCGATGAAGATCTGCGGAACGGTCGGGCTGCCGCCGGCTTTTTCCCTGAGCTTCGTCCGCTCGGCCGGCTTGCCGGTGAGGTTGATCTCCTCGAACTCGATACCCTTGGAGGCAAGGAGATCGAGCGCGGCCTCGCAGTAGGGGCACCAGTCAATCGTATAGATGACCACCTTGGGCATAAGCGGGGTGTCTTTCGCAGGATTCAGGCGCGTTGGACTAAGAACATAGTGCGCCATTGCACCGAGCAGGAGGGGCGCCGCGTGCCATGCAGCATGACCGGGATGCAGGGCTCATCCCTTGAAATTCCTATG
>CAUJKI010000591.1 GCA_963205015.1 Pseudomonadota bacterium | reverse complement strand
CATGTTCGTCCATCCCGAGCAGGTGGCCGAAGTCACCAAGCGCTTTCCCGAACTCGGGCGCGTGCGCCTCGTCGTCACGCGCGCCGGCGAGCAGGACGTGATGACACTCAAGGCGGAGATCGCCGGTGGTGACGCCGCGCTTGCCGCGCGCATCGGCGAGGCCGTGCAGCAGGCGACCAAGCTCAAGTCCGCGGTCGAGCTGGTGGCGCCGGGCACGCTGCCCATCGACGGCAAGGTCATTGCCGACGATCGCAGCTACGGCTGAAGTACATCGAGGGAGCGTGACGCTCCCTCGATGCAGCCACGGAGCCTCACTTCTTCACGAGCGGACACTTGCTCTGCTCGAGCGGCAACGCGGCCTGATCGCCCGGGATCGTGCGCAGGATCTTGTAATAATCCCACGGGCCCTTGGACTCCGCCTCGCTCTTTACCTCGACGAGGTACATGTCGTGGATGAGGCGGCCATCCTCGCGGATCTTCGCACCCTTGGCGAAGAAGTCGTCGACCGGCGTCTCGCGCATCTTGGCGGCGACGGCCTTCGCCTCGTCCGTACCCGCGGCCTTGACGGCCTTCAGGTAGTGCATGACGGATGAGTATACGCCGGCCTGGACCATGCCGGGCTTGCGCTTGGTCTCCGCCTCGAAGCGCTTGGCGAATTCGCGGCTGCCTTCGTCGCGGTCCCAGTAGTAGGCCGTGGTCGCGATGAGACCGCGGGCACCCTTGAGGCCCATGGCATGGACGTCGGTGATGACGATCACGAGGCCGACGAGCTTCTGGCCGCCCGCGGTGATGCCGAACTCACTCGCCTGCTTGACCGCATTGACCGTATCGAGACCGCCGTTCGCGAGGCCGATGATCGGCGCCTTCGATCCCTGAGCCTGCAGGAGGAAGGACGAGAAATCGGTAGAGCCGGTCGGATGGCGAACCTGCCCGAGAACCTTTCCGCCTTTTGACGTGACCTCAGCGCTCAGATCGGCCGCCATCTGGTGGCCGAATGCGTAGTCGGCAACGAGCAGGAACCATTCCTTGCCGCCTTCCTGCAGAATGGCGCGCGCGCTGCCGATGGCCTGCGAGTACGTGTCGAACGTCCAGTGGAAGCCATTCGGCGAGCAATCCTCGTTCGTGAGGCGTGTGGTCGCCGGGCCGGAGAAAAGCGCGATGCGATTGCGCTCCTTGGCGAGGTTCTGGATCGCAAGTGCGACCGCCGAGTTCGTGAGATCGGCAAAAGCATCAACCCCTTCGACGTCGATCCACTGACGGGCGGTGGATGCCGCGAGATCCACCTTGTTCTGGTGATCTGCTGAGAGGATCTGGATGGGCTTGCCGAGCACCGAACCGCCGAAATCCTCGACGGCCATCTTCGCCGCGAGGACCGATCCGGTGCCGCCGAAATCGGCATAGAGGCCCGATTGATCGTTGAGCACCCCGATCTTCACCGCATCGCCGGAGATCTGGGCATCCGCAGCCCCGCTCCCCAGAACCAAAGCCGCGGATACGAGGGCAGTCAGTAGAGAGCGCATGTCGTGTTTCCCTAGATGATATGTACGCTTATTGATGGGAGGACTCGCGCCAACTGCCGGGCGAAAACAAGTACCCTAATCGTCGCGGGAGACCTGCTGAAATGGCAGGGCGCGGGCGGCCCGCCGCAAAAGCCGACGCAGAAATGCCGAACGCCCCGCAGAGGGGGCGTTCGCGACAGGGCCGAAGCTCGAAGTGGGATCGCTCAGGTCGCCATGTACTGGCCGCCGTTGGCGTCGAGACAGGCGCCCGTGATGAAGCCAGCGTCGTCTGAAGCGAGGAACACCACGCAACGTGCGATCTCCTCTGCCGTGCCGAGGCGCCCGACGGGAATCTGCGGAATGATCTTCGTGTCCAGGATTTCCTTCGGAACGGCCGCCACCATTTCCGTATTGATATAGCCCGGCGCGATGACGTTCGCCGTGATGCCCTTGGCCGCGCCTTCGAGCGCCACGGCCTTGGAGAAGCCGACGAGGCCGGCCTTGGCCGCCGCATAGTTGGCCTGACCGAACTGGCCCTTGCGGCCGTTGATCGATGAGATCGAGATGATGCGGCCGAAGTTGCGCGCACGCATGCTGTCGATGACGAGGCGCGACATGTTGAAAGCGGAATCGAGATTGGTGCGGATGACGTCGGTCCAATAGGCGCGCGTCATGCGGTGCAGCGCGGCGTCGCGCGTGATGCCGGCGTTGTTCACGAGCACGTCCACGGGACCGAGATCGCGCGTGATCTGCGCCACGGCCTTCTCGCAGGCGTCGTAGTCGCCGACGTCGAACTTGTAGACGGGGATACCGCTCTCGGCCTGGAACTTCTGCGCTGCCGCATCATTGCCGGCATAGGTCGCGGCGACGCGGTAGCCTGCCTTCTTCATCCCGAGAGAGATCGCCTCGCCGATCCCACGGGTACCTCCGGTCACCACTGCTACACGCGCCATACTCGCTTCCTCTCCCCGACACGCCGGACTTCCCGGCACGTTTATGTATGCTTTTCCTGCTCGTCAGCTTTTGTTGTCGCTCAAACCGCAGACGGCCGGCAAGCGGCCGCCTGCCTTATCGTTTACGAAGGCGCTCAGTCGCGCTGGACGCACATGGCGACGCCCATGCCGCCGCCGATGCAAAGCGTCGCAAGGCCTTTCTTGGCGTCGCGGCGCTGCATCTCGTAGAGCAGCGTCGTCAGAACGCGCGCGCCGGAGGCGCCGATCGGATGACCGATCGCGATCGCGCCGCCGTTCACGTTGACCTTGGACGTATCCCAGCCGAGGCCCTTGTTCACTGCGCAGGCTTGCGCCGCAAAGGCCTCGTTGGCCTCGATGAGATCGAGATCCTGCACCGTCCAGCCGGCCTTCTCGAGCGCCTTCCTCGATGCCGGAATCGGGCCCGTGCCCATGATCGAAGGATCGACGCCGGCGTGCGCCCACGAAACGATGCGCGCGAGCGGCTTGATGCCGCGCTTCTTCGCCTCCTCGAGCGACATCAGCACCACCGCGGCGGCGCCGTCGTTGATGCCCGAGGCGTTCGCAGCGGTGACCGTCCCTTCCTTGTCGAAGGCCGGGCGCAGCTTCGAGACGGACTCGAGCGTGACGCCGTCCTTGATGTACTCGTCGTCGGCAACGACGACATCGCCCTTGCGCGACTTGATCGTCACCGGAACGATCTCGTCCTTGAACCGGCCTGACTTCCTCGCCGCCTCGGCCTTGTTCTGCGAGGCAACCGCGAACTTGTCCTGCTCGTCGCGGCTGATCTGCCACTGGCGCGCGACGTTCTCGGCAGTCGTGCCCATGTGATAACCGTTGAAGGCATCCCACAGGCCGTCCTTGATCATCGTGTCGATCATCTTGGCGTCGCCCATCTTCGTGCCTTCGCGAAGATGCATGACGTGCGGTGCCTGGCTCATGCTCTCCTGGCCGCCGGCGACGACGATCGACGCCGAGCCTTCCTGGATCTGCTGGGCACCAAGCGCAACCGCGCGCAGGCCCGAGCCACAGAGCTGGTTCATGCCCCAGGCCGGCGCATCGACGGGAATGCCCGCGGCGATCGATGCCTGGCGGGCAGCATTCTGACCGACACCGGCCGTGAGGATCTGCCCCATGATGACTTCAGACACGTCGCCGGGGGCGACGCCGGCACGGTCGAGCGCGCCCTTGATGGCGGTCCTGCCGAGCTCGTGCGCCGGCAGGCTCGCGAGGGAGCCGTTGAACGAGCCGACAGGTGTGCGGGCCGCGGCTGCGATGACAATCGTTGCGGAATCTGCGCTCATCGTGGTCTCCTGAGTGAAGGGATCGCGCCCGTCCCGTGCGACCCGTGAGGGAGCCGGCGGCTGCCGGCGGCTCGTTTGGATGTAGTCGTACGATTACAGCCGATCGAGACCCCCGGCAATCATATCGCACGGCAACCAAGCTCGGCATTTGGCTCCTGGCGGCCCGGAATCCAAGGTTCCCTCGCATGGGGGGAGCGTGGTATCATTGTCATATGTCAAGCACTGGGAGGCGGCCAAAGATATGCTGAGCAAGTCTGACGCAGCCACGGGCAAAAAAGAGCCGGTCGTCATCAAGAAGTACGCCAACCGGCGGCTCTACAATACCGAGACGAGCACGTACGTGACGCTCGAAGACCTTGCTCAGATGGTGCGCTCCGAGCGGGATTTTGTCGTTTTCGACGCACGCACGGGCGACGACCTGACCCACTCCGTGCTGACCCAGATCATCGTCGAGCAGGAGAGCCGGGCCGGCCAGACGCTGCTGCCGGTGCCGTTCCTGCGCCAGCTCATCCGCTTCTACGGCGGCGCCATGGAGCGCATGGTGCCGAGCTACCTTCAGGTCAGCCTCGAGACGCTGACGCGCGAGCAGGACCGCTTCCGCAAGCAGTTCGCCAATGCCTTCACGCCGACGGGCGCTCTCGAGGCCTACCAGGACCAGGCGCGCAAGAACCTCCAGCTCTTCGAGCAGGCCATGGCCATGTTCAGCCCCTTCGGCGCCGTCAAGCCGGGCGCGAAGACGGAGGAGGGCGCGGCGAAAGCCGAGGGTAGCGAAGCGGGTGCTGTGCGCGACAAGTCAGCCGCGCCGGCGAAGACGCCCGCCGAGGGAGCACCCGAGAGCGACGAACTTGCGGCCATGCGCACCGAGCTCGCCGCCATGCAAGCCCGCATCGAGAAGCTCGCCAAGACCAAGACCTGACCTCTTCGCGACGGCGTCGAGCGGTCCCATAGGAGGCCTTTCGGCCGCGCCCGCACGCACTTGCGCTCCCCCCGGTTTGGCGTCATCTTTTTGTCAAACACGAACAGGAGGCGCCCTTGAGCGATACCGAGCCAATAAGCCTCTATCCCGGCTTTGGTGCCGGCGGGTCGGCGTCACAGACCCAGCGTGCACCATCGCCGGCTCCGTCCGTGGTGGCTTTCAACCGGCGCGAGCTCCTGGCCATCCTGGACGTCTACGGGCGCCAGGTCGCGGCGGGCGAATGGCGCGACTACGCAATCGACCACGGCCGCGAGACCGCCTCGTTCTCCATCTTCCGCCGGTCAAGCGAGGTTCCCCTCTACCGGATCGAAAAGACGCCCAAGCTCGCGCGCAAACAAGGCGCCTACAGCGTCGTCAGCGCGACCGGCCTGATCCTCAAGCGAGGCAACGAACTCGACCGCATTCTCGCAGTCATCGACAAGAGGGTACGTCTCGTCGACTGAGCCGGCGAGGACCAGTGGGAGCATCGCCACAATGGATCACCCATGACAGCCGAGATCATCAACCTCAGGCAGGTGCGCAAACGGCGGGCGCGCGAAGCCCGGGCTGCGGAGGCCGCCGAGAACAGAACCCGCTTCGGACGCACGCGCGGCGAGCGCACCCGGGACGAGCTTGTTGAAACGCGGGCGCGGCTTCTCCATGAGGCCCATCGCCGCGAGCTGGACGCCGCCGAGACGGAGGCGGAGAGCGCGCCGGGTGACCTCGAGCCGCCGGACACATCCCCCAAGACGCCGTGACGCGGCCGATCAAGCGGTCCTTTTCGATCGGCGGCCACCGCACCTCCATTTCGCTCGAGCCGGACTTCTGGAGCGCCCTCAAGGATGTGGCCGCGCGCGAGCGTACACCCCTTGCGAAGCTTGTCGCGACCATTGACCAAAATCGCGGCGAAACAGGCCTTTCCAGCGCCGTTCGCATATGGCTTCTGAGGTATTTTCGCGAGCATTTACCAAAGGCATAGAACGTTATCGGACATTCAGCCTAAGCCATTGAAAATTTTTTCACTCCTGCGGCGAAAGTGCCGCAAAAAAGCCAGGAAAATAGACGGTTCCTAGCGCCGGGATCGCCGGGGTTAGAGGGACCATTCGTTAGCCGCCGGCCGCCCCATGCCAGAATTCGAGAAGTCAGTCTTCGGGCCGCCCGTTACGCCCGCCTCTAGGCATGGTGCAGCGTCAACGGCATCCCGTCGGGGAAACTGGGCCCTATGGCGCAACGCCGGGCCCCGGAGATTTCAGGAGCGGAATATATGACCTCTCGCGCGCGTCGCCTGATCGCAACGATGACGGCCGTCGGATGCCTGGCCGGGCTGAGCCCGCTCGCAGCGTACGCGCAGGAGGAGCGGCCAAGGAAGGAGACCGTGCGCACGGCTCAGGCGAAGCCCAAGGCTTCGAAGAAGGAGACGAGCGAGAAGGTCCACAAGATCGCCATTCAGGTGGCCGAGAACAATCCGCAGCTCATGAACCTCGCCCTCAACAACGCGAACAATATCATCTCGCACTACAAGAAGGCGGGTGAGAAAGTCGTGGTCGAGATCGTGACATTCGGCCCCGGCCTGCACATGCTGCGCGACGATACGAGCCCGGTGAAACAGCGCATCCAGCAGATGTCGCTCGAGGTTCCGGACGTTGCTTTCATCGCCTGCGCGAACACCCAGCAGAACATGTCGAAGCAAGAAAACAAGGACATCACGCTCATGAGCGAAGCCAAGATGACGCCGTCCGGCGTCGTGCGCCTCGCCGAGCTGCAGCGCCAGGGCTACGCCTACATCCGGCCCTAGGTCGCAGATGAATCTCCGCCGCGCGACCACCGCTCAAGGGGCCGCCCGGCGCCCGGTCCGAAAGGTCGGATCGCGTGGAAGTCCTCCGGTCGCGTATGCGCTACGCGATCGGTCGGGGCGTACTTATGTATGAGCAGTCTGAGCGGCTTGCCCGCAGGCGGATTGCGTGGGCCGGACGAACCGGACGAAACGGAGGAATTCATGCTTGTTTCGCGTTGCAGCCGAGCCATCGCGGGGGCGCTGCTGACCTTGGCGCTTCTCGGCGGAGCATGGTTTGTCGGAAGCGCCGAAGCCCAGCAGCAACTAGCGCAGGCGACGACGAAGCGCGCCAAGCAGGCGGCCCCCTCGGCGCAAATGTCTGCGGAGCAGAAGCGCAAGGAAGCCATCAACTCGTGGACGGTCGGCCTTGCTGCCGGACGCACCGAAGGGGCGCCGCTGCAGTTTGCAGCCGAGCTTGCCCGCGTCGTCGACGACGGCGACAACATGCGCGTCCTGCCGATCGTGACGCGCGGGCCCTTCGACAACGTCTTCGATCTGCTCTACCTGCGCGGCGTGGACGCGGCGATCGTCTACGGCGACGTGCTCGAGCACTTCAAAAACAACCCGGAAATCGCGGGCATCGCGAAGCGCATCAACTTCCTGATGAACCTCTTCCCCTCTGAGCTGCACATTTTCGTCAGGCCGGAGATCAACTCGCTCAAGGACCTCGAAGGCAAGGCGGTCAACTTCAATACCGTCGGCACGGCCGCCGCCTACAGCGGGCCGATCATCTTCAAGCAGCTCGGCATCAACGTCGACGCCCAGTTCATCCCGCACAACGTGGCCATGGAGGCCATGCGCAAGGGCGACAAGTTCGCGGCGACGGTATGGGTCTCCTCGAAGCCGCTGCCGCCCTTCCTCAAGGGCAATTTCCCACCGGGCTTCAAGTTCCTGCCCGTCGAGTACTCGGACAAGCTCGAGTACTATCTGCCGGCCTACCTCGAGTCGAAGGACTATCCGGCGCTCATTCCCGAGGGTCAGCGCATCGAGACGATTGCCGTGCCCGCACTGCTCGCCGTCTACGACTGGCCACGTGATACCGACCGGTACCAGCGCGTGTCGCGGCTCGTCGATTACATCTACGATCGCTTCCCGCGCCTCCAGAGCGAGCCGGGCTATCACCCCAAGTGGAAGGACGTGAACCTCGCGGCATCCGTGCCCGGCTGGAAGCGCTTCCAGCCCATGCAGGACAAGCTCGATAAAATCGTGAAGGCCCCAACCCCGGCAGCGCCCGTCCGTCCGAAGATCGATCACGCGCTCGCCCGCGCGCAGGCCGCGCGCGCGGCTCCCGATGATCCACGCGAGCAGGAGCGCCTTTTCCAGCAGTTCATCGAATGGACGAAGCAGCGACAAAACTGAGCGCGAGCGCGGCGACAGCGGCGGCGGCCCACACTTCGCAGCTCGAGGGGGCGACATGAACTACGCCGGCAAGCGGGTAGCGATCAACGGCATTCTGATGAGCGCCACCGGCCTCTGCGTCATCACGCTCGGATCGGGCGCGTTTTCGTCTGCCATGGCCGTGCCGGCCATCCGGAGCGCGGTTTCGCTTGTCGAGGAAGACAACCTGGACGGCACCCGGATCCAGGTGCAGGCACCGGCCAACCAGAAGCCGCATATCAATATCGGCCGCGTCGTGCTGGCCGAGCCCGCGAGCGAGACGCCGATGCCGATCCAGGTCGGCCCCATCGACGCCATTCCACGGAACAGCTTCGTGCGGATCCGCGGGATGCCGGGAGCCGCCGTGCTCTCGGAAGGCCACTCGATCGCACCGGGCTCCTGGGCGGTGCCGCTCTCCGTGCTGCCGAACCTGCGCATCTCCATTCCCGTGGGCGTCTCCGGGAAATCGGATATTACCATTGCACTCGTACAGATCGACGGCACCGTACTCGCCGAGGCGCGCGCCTCCCTCGTCGTCGCCGCGGCGGAGATGATCGCGCCTGCGCAGCCGGTGGCGCCACGCGAGCGGAGCGTCGCTTCGGTCGGCAATCCGCCGCCGCCACTCGAAGCCGCGCCGCCACCGGCGCCGCGGCCGACCATGCCGGCAGCGACGCAGCCTCCAGCCCCACGGGAGCCGCCGCCGCTGACCGAGAACCAGAAGCGCGCCCTCGGCTTCATCGTCCGCGGCCGGGCCCAGGCCCAGCAAGGCAACATCGCAGCGGCGCGCCTGTTCTATCAACGCGCGGCCGAGGCCGACCTCGCGGAAGGGGCGCTCGCACTCGCGGGCACGTACGATCCCGCCGAGCTCGCGACCATGGGCGTTGCTGGCGTACAGCCGGACATTGCGCTGGCCCGGCGGTGGTACGAGAAGGCGCGGGACCTCGGCGCGCGCGAAGCCGAGGAGCGGCTGCGGCGCCTGAGCGCGAGGTAAATTAGGCTCTTGGCGAGCGGTCCGCCTCGGTCCGATGGCGTGACCAGCGCCCGTAGCGCCACGGCGCAAACCAGTGCCGCTCGTGGCGCACATCGGGTGCGGGATCGTAGCCGGACGTCCCCCAGGGATGACACCGGCACACACGCGCACCGGCAAGCCAGCTCCCACGCCAAGCCCCGTTGAGCTCGATTGCGTCGAGCGCGTATTCCGAGCATGTCGGAAGGTGCCGGCACTCGTGGCCGAGCAAGGGCTTCAGCGTCCAGCGGTAGAGCCGCACGGGCGCCTTGGCGATCTCCTTGGCGGCGCGCTCGAGTGGGTTCGCCATTCTTCTGACGCCATACCTCAATCTCGCGCGGCAACCTTCTCCTCGGCACCGCGCTTCTCGGCAATCTGGTCGAGCGCCCGCACGACTGCGTCGAAAGCGAGCATCGTCGAGGCGTGCCGCCCCTTGACCTCGCGTACCGGCTCGAGGGCCGCAAGCTCGGCCCAGCGTCCGTCCGGCGGCGGCCCGTTTTCCTTCAGCATCCGACGCATCTCGGCAGCGACCTCGCGCAGCTCTGCTTCACTCGAGCCGACGATGTTGCGGGCCATGATTGCCGCCGAAGCCTGCCCCAGAAGACAGGCCTTCACGGTCTGGGCATATGCCGCGACGCGATCGCCCTTCATGGCAAGCTCCACCGCAATAGTGGAGCCACAAAGCTTGGAATGGGCGGACGCAGCCGCATCCGGCGCGGCGAGGTGACCGGCCGGAGGGATCGTGGCGGCCAGCTCGATGATGCGCTGGCTGTAGAGGTCGCTCAGCTCTGTCATGATTCCCTGGACTATAGCCCTTAAGGCTTATGCCCCTCAGCGGTTGACCGTCTCGTCGGCCGACCGATACGGTATCAGAAAAGGCGTGTCGCCGAGCTTGTCTCGAAGAACCAGCCATCTCACATTGAGCTGGCGTGATCCCATCGGGTCGAATGCCGGTAGCGGCACCCCTTGCACCCTGCCGGATATATCGCGCGCGGGCAGGTCGAATTCAAGCGGCGCTGAGGCCGGGGGATACAAGCCCGCCCGAAACATGCTAAGCGCAGGTCCGAAACGCTCCCCGGAAGGTCGAACGCATGGAGCCGATGATCAAGAAGAACGGGGCCGCCCGCCTCAAGCTGACGGGCGAAGCGGCGCCGGCCAAGCCGACCCGCGCCGAGGCCGAGGAGGCCGTGCGTACGCTGCTCGCCTGGGCCGGCGACGACCCTGACCGGGAAGGCCTCCGCGATACGCCGAAACGGGTGGCGGCCGCTTTCGAGGAATATTTCGCCGGCTACGGCGCCGATCCCGTCGAGGCTCTCTCGCGCACGTTCGAGGACGTCGGGGGCTACGACGACATGGTCATGCTGCGGGATATTCGCGTACAGAGCCACTGCGAGCACCATATCGCGCCGTTCGTCGGCGTCGCGCATATCGCCTATCTGCCGAGCGACCGCGTCGTCGGCCTCTCCAAGCTCGCGCGCGTCGTCGAGATCTTCGCGAGCCGCCTGCAGACGCAGGAGAAGCTGACGGCCGAGATCGCCAGCGCCGTGGAAAGCGTGCTGAAGCCCCGCGGCGTCGCCATCCTGATCGAGGCTGAGCACCAGTGCATGTCCATGCGCGGCGTGCGCCAACACGGCGTGTCGACCGTGACGACGCGCTTCAGCGGCGTGTTCGACAGCGACGCCAGCTATCGCGACCGCTTCCTCCAAATGGTCCACGCCGGCCAGCGGACCTGATCCCCCTTTGAGGCCGGGCTGGTGTGATGATCGAGAAATTCGCTAAAGCTCGAGGCACGGTATCGAGCGAGTTTCTCGATCTGAATCGCACGAGCAAGATTAGGGTTCTAGCATCCCTTTTGATGCCGAGGTCCGCTCTGGACGCCAACATCCAGGTGGGGCGAACTTCGGCATCGGGACGCTAGATAGCGCTGAACTGGAACGCGCCATGAGCGGTGCTGCTCAAACTGCCGGTTCTGGGCCCTTTGCCGCGCGCGGCTCGGGGCCTGACATCGAGGAAGGCTCGGCTTTCGCGCCGAAGTTCGACGACGCCGGCGTTCTGGCGGCGGTCGCGACGGATGCCGACACGGGCGACGTGCTGATGTTCGCCTGGATGGATGCCGAGGCGCTCGCCCGCACGATCGAGACCGGCGAGGCCCACTTCTACAGCCGCTCGCGCGGGCGTCTCTGGAAGAAGGGCGAGGAGAGCGGCAACGTGCTCGAGGTGGTCGAGATGCGCACGGACTGCGACCAGGATGCCATCTGGCTCAAGGTCCGCGTCGCGGGCGCCGGCGCCGCCTGCCATACCGGCCGCAAGAGTTGCTTCTACCGCGAAATCCCCCTTCGCCCGGCCAGCCTCTCCGACCTGAAGATGCGGGGCGTCGGCGGTGCCCCGCTCTTCGATCCGGCGGCGGTTTACCCTGGCAAGCCCGAGCCCGGCGGGGCCTGACGGCGCCGGACGCCTGTCTCGCTCGGGCTGCTACGAATTGGGAAGGCTCTCATTTCGCACAACGATTGATTTCGCTGTTCGAGACAAGCGATACTTGATGAAACTCTCAGCCAGATGAGGCCCATGACCAACCGACCGCAAAAGCGCCCAGCGAACGGCGCACCGCGCACCCGATCGTCCGCACCCCGAGGCAGCGCGCCCGGCGCGGATGATGCGGCGGCGCCGCTCGGCGCCAGCGGCAAGGCCCTGATGATCCTCGAGCTCGTCTCGGCGGCGCGCGAGCCTCTGTCCATGGCCGAGCTCGTCCGCCGCTCGGGCCTGACGAAGCCGACGGCGCATCGCATCACCGCCGCGCTCGCCGACATGGGCCTTATCGAGCGCGATCACTGGAAGCGTGGCTACATCGAAGGCCCACGCCTCATCAAGCTCGCCCTCGATACGCTGGCGGCCGCCGCCCCACGCTCGCTCCGTCATTCGATTCTGAGCGCACTCTCGCAGGAAGTGGGCGAGACCTGCAATTTCGGCGTGCTTTCGGGCTCGGAGGTCGTCTACCTCGATCGCGTCGAGGCAAAGTGGCCGCTCGGCCTGCGCTTCGAGGCCGGCAGCCGCGTTCCCGCGCACGCGTCCGCCATCGGCAAGTTGTTGCTCGCGCTGCAGCCCCTCGAGCAGCGCGCCGAGATCATCGCGGCGCTGCCGCTCATCCAGCACACGAGCCGCACGATCACCGATGCCGCGCGCTTGAGCCGCGCCCTCGACAGGATCCGCGAGAACGGCATCGGCACCGACGAGCAGGAATACATCGACGGCGTCGTCTGCATCGCCATGCCGGTGCTGACGGAGAGCGGCGACCTCGTCGGAGCGATCGCCATCTCGGCACCGAATGCGCGCCTCGGCCTCGACCAGCTCCTGAAGTTCGTGCCGGTGCTGCGCGACGCGACGACCCGCATGGGTGCTACCTTCCGCCTCGATCCCGACGAGCGGCGCGCATCCGCGCCGGCGCGTACGAGCGGGCGCCGCGCCGCTGCTTCACCGCGACGTGCCCCCGGACGCGCCCACGCGCGAGCGACGTAAATCATCCCCTTTCCCCGCCCTTGCGGGGAGAGGGTTAGGGTGAGGGGCAGCGGCACACACGGACGTCTGCGATTGGCGCAGCCCCACCCCGACCCTCTCCCCATTGAAGGAATGAGGAGAGGGAGAAAGAGCCTGCGAGGCCTCACCATGACCGACCTGCAACCGCGAAATTCCAACGCTGCGAGTATCGACGTGCTCGCCGCCGCCCGCGACTGGCTCTCCCGCGATGGCCAAGTTGCGATCGCGACCGTCATCGACACCTGGGGTTCGGCCCCCGTCCCGGTCGGCGGTCAGATGGCCATTGCCGCGGACGGCAATTTCCAGGGCTCGGTCTCGGGCGGCTGCATCGAAGGCGACGTGATCATCGAAGGCGGCGAGGCCATTGCCGACGGCAAGCCGCGCACGCTCACCTTCGGCGTTGCCGACGAGACGGCATGGCGCGCGGGCCTTCCCTGCGGCGGCCAGGTCCGTGTGCTCGTCGAGAGGCTCGGCAAGGACAACGGCGGCGACGAGCTGCTCGAGCGTGCTATCGCCGCGCGCGACAGCCGCCACGGCCTCGTCATCAAGACGCGGCTCGACGATGCCTCGCACACGCTTTTCGAACGCTCCGATGCCAACCTGCCCGAGGACATCGCCAACCGGTTCCGCACGGCGAAGAGCCAACTCATCGAAGGCCCGGACGGCGCCGTGTTCATGCAGGCCCTCGTGCCGCCCGCACGCATCATCGCGATCGGCGCGACGCACATCGCGCAGGTGCTGGCTCAGCTCGCTGCACTCTCCGGCTACGAGATCATCGTCATCGATCCCCGCACGGCCTTCGCCGATCCGGCCCGTTTCGGCGCGGCAAAGGCCAAACTCGTGGCAGAATGGCCGCAGGACGCACTCCCGCGCCTTGGCCTCGATCCCTATACCGCCGTGCTCACGCTGGCCCACGTCGCTCACATCGACGATGAAGCGCTGAAGCTCGCCGTGCGCGCGGACTGCCTCTACGTTGCTGCGCTCGGCTCCTCGCGCAATCATGCCAAGCGTCGCGAACGCCTGCTCGCGGCGGGTATCACCGAAGAAGAGTTCGCGCGCATCAAGGCGCCGGTCGGTCTGGACATCGGCGCCCAGACGCCGGCCGAGATCGCCGTCTCGATCATGGCCGAGGTGATCCTCGCCGTGCGCGGAACCAAGAAATCCAAGGGCTGAGCAGGAAGCACGACGGGGACACGCCGTGAGTGAAGCAAGGCCAGCCCGCGCGCTGCGCACGGGAAGCGCAGGATGAGTCTTCGCATGGCCGGGATTGACCTCGCGCCGAGGAAGCTCGCGCTCATCGCGCTGTTTGCCGCGGCAGCAATAGCGATCGCCCTGTCGCCGCCGCCTGCGGGCACGCCCAACGCCATGATCGGCTTTGCCATCGTCGCCTTCACGGTGGCGCTCTGGGCAACGGCGGTGCTGCCGGCGCTGCACTCGGGCGCCATCTTCTTTGCTATTGCGCTCGCAACGGGCATAGCGCCGACCATCCCGCTGCTTTCAGGCTTCTGGTCGAACGCCGCTGCGCTTGTCTTCGGCGGCCTCGTGATCGGTAGTGCCGCCGAGCAGACCGGTCTCGGCCGCTATGTCGCACGCGCACTCATGAGCGGACTTGCGACCTATCCGCGCCTCATCGCCGGCATCCTGATCGGTTCGGGTGCGCTGAGCTTCATCGTGCCAACCACCATGGGCCGCCTCGCGATCACCCTTCCGATCCTGATCGCCGCCGCAAAGGAAGCCGGCTATGCGCCCGGATCGCGCGGCTACATCGGCATCATCCTGACGGCGGTTGCCGGCAACTACCTCACGAGCTACGCCATCCTGCCGTCGAACCTGACGAATGTGATCGCGCTCGGTGCGCTCGAGGGCATCGGCGGGCCGACACTCCAGTACGGCCCTTATCTGCTGATGTGCCTTCCGGTGCTCGGTATCGTGAAGGGCCTCATGTTCTGGGGGGCCATCTGCGTGCTCATGCCGGCGCCGGCGCCACGCATAACCAGCACGGACGCCGACAGCCCCAATATGCTGACCCCTGCCGCGCGCCGCCTCGCACTCCTGCTCGCGATCACCGTCCTCCTCTGGGTGCTCGACTTCGTCCATCACATCAAGCCGGGCTGGATCGCACTCGTTGCCGGCCTCATCTGCCTCATTCCAGGCCTCGACCTCGCGCGCATCGAGGAGGCGGTGGACTTCAACAAGCTCACATCCGTCTTCTCGCTCGCCGCCGTGCTCGGCGTCGCGACCGTGCTCACGCATTCCGGCGCCGGCGCCATGATCGCCAAGGGCCTTCTCCAGTTCGTCCCCTCATCGGGAGCCTCGCCGGCCTATGGCTTCATGCTCATCGCGATCGCCACCGCCATCGTCGCCGCGTTCGCGACCATCGTCGGCACGATTGCCATCGTGACGCCCACGCTTCCCGGTATCGAGACGGCAACGGGGCTCTCGCTCACCGCAGGCATCGTCGCGGAGCTCACCGGCCTCCAGGCCGTATTCTTTCCCTTTGAGACCGTCCCCGTCATGGTCGGCCTCATGATGGGCAAGGTGGCGGCCTCCGCCTCGCTCAGGACCCTGATCCCGCTTGCCGTCACCGGCCTCCTGCTCATCGCGCCGCTGCAGATCGCATGGCTCAGGCTGCTCGGCGTCATGCCATAGGCCTCGCGTGGCCCGCGGCGGCATGGCATGCTGACCCCAACAGTCGCATGTCCCAGGGAAGGAAACGCAAATGCTCGACGCCTACATCTATGACGGCGCACGCTCGCCCTTTGGCCGCCACGCAGGTGCCCTCGCCAAAGTCCGCCCCGACGACATGCTGGCAAGCGTCATCAAGGAGGTAGTCGGCCGCTCGCCCTTCGCTGCGGAGACCATCGACGACGTGAACGTCGGCTGCGCGAGTCAGGCCGGCGAGGACAGCCGCTGCATTGCCCGCCACGCGATCCTGCTCGCGGGCCTGCCGATCGACGTGCCGGGCGCGGTCTACCAGCGCAACTGCGGCTCGGGCCTCAACGCCATCATCTCTTCCGCCCACGCCATCACCTGCGGCGAGGGCGACGTTTTCGTAGCCGGCGGCGTCGAGAGCATGACGCGTGCGCCCTTCGTCGTCGGCAAGAGTGAGCAGGCCTTCGGCAAGGACTTCAAGGTTTTCGACAGCGCGATCGGCGCGCGCTTCCCGAATGCGAAGCTTGAGAAGCAGTTCGGCGCCGATACCATGCCCGAGACGGCCGACAATCTCGCCCGCGACTACCAGATCGCGCGCGAGGACTGCGATACCTACGCGATCAGGTCGCAGCAGTCCTATGCCAAGGCCAAGGCGGACGGCTTCTTCGCCGGCGAGATCAGCGCGATCACGATCCCCGGCACGCGCGGGAAGCCCGATGTTGTCGTCGCCGAGGATGAGCATCCGCGCCCGGAGACGACGCTCGATGGTTTGAAGAAGCTGCGACCGCTCTTCGAGGGCGGTGTCACGACGGCGGGCAATGCCTCGGGCATCAACGACGGTGCCGTAGCGCTCATCCTCGCGAGCCGCAAGGCTGGTGACAAGGCCGGCGTCAAGCCGATCGCGCGCATCGTCTCGTCGGGCGTCGCGGGCGTGCCGCCACGCACTATGGGTTTCGGCCCCGTGCCCGCCGCGAAGAAGGCGCTCGAGCGCGCCGGCCTCGGCATCAAGGATATGGATGTCATCGAGATCAATGAAGCCTTCGCAGCGCAGGTACTCGCCTGCCTCAAGGGTCTCGACGTCGATTTCAACGACAGCCGCGTGAACCCCAATGGCGGCGCGATCGCGGTCGGCCATCCGCTCGGCGCGTCCGGCGGGCGCATCGCACTCACGGCTGCACGCCAGCTTCAGCGCGCGGGCGGCAAATACGCGCTCGTTTCCATGTGCATCGGCGTCGGCCAGGGCATCGCCATGGTGATCGAGCGGACTTGATTCTTTGTTGCCGCGGGTTGCTGATCGCTTCGCGAGTGGGGCTTTCGCCCCACACTCCAACCGGGAGGGACACCCTCCCGGACCCCCCCGCCTTTAATGACTATCGCGCTTGCGGCGGGCACATCATCATCCCCTCTCCCCGCTTGCGGGGAGAGGGCT
>CAUJKI010000590.1 GCA_963205015.1 Pseudomonadota bacterium | reverse complement strand
CCGAGCCGTTCAGCACCTTCTCGCCGATCAGCTCTACCCGCGCCACCGCGCCACTCAGCAGCACGCGATTCACGCGTGCGGCGAGACCGGACGTGCTGCTCCGATCCGCCGAGATCTTCAGCTCGTGCGGGCGCGCGAAGGCAATCGCTGCATCACCGGTGGCGAGGCTGTTCGTATTCGCCGGCATGAGATCATCACCGATCTTGAGGCCTTGACCCTGGACCGAGCCCGGTAGCTGATTCACGGCCCCCAGGAAGCTGTAGGCAAAGGCCGTCGCCGGCCTCTCATAGACTTCGTTCGTCGCGCCTTCCTGCTCAACGCGCCCTTTGTTCATCAGCACGATGCGGTCGGCGACTTCGAGCGCCTCGTCCTGGTCGTGCGTGACGAAAATCGAGGTGATGTGCAGCTCCTCGTGCAGGCGGCGCAGCCAGCGCCGCAGCTCCTTGCGCACTTTTGCATCGAGTGCGCCGAAGGGCTCGTCGAGCAGCAGGACTTTGGGTTCGACGGCGAGCGCGCGGGCGAGCGCAATGCGCTGGCGCTGACCACCCGAGAGCTGGGCGGGATACCGATCCGCGAGCCAGTCGAGCTGAACCAGATCCAGGAGCTCGTGCACGCGCTTACGTATCGCCGCTTCCGTGGGGCGTTGGGAGCGGCGCTTGACGCGAAGGCCGAAGGCGACGTTCTCGAACACGGTGAGATGCCTGAACAGCGCGTAGTGCTGAAAGACGAAGCCGACCTGCCGCTCGCGCACGTGCTGGCGAGAGGCATCCTGTCCGTCTAGGAGAACGCGGCCAGCATCCGGCCATTCGAGCCCGGCAATGATACGCAGCAATGTCGTCTTCCCGCAGCCCGAGGGCCCGAGCAGTGCGATCAGCTCGCCTGTTGGAAAATCCAGGGAGACGTCGTCCAGGGCCGTAAAGCTCCCGAACTTCTTGCTGACGTTGCGGACAGCGATGCTCATGTATGATCTCCCTCTCTGCCGGAGGTATGACGGGTGACCTGCCATTCGATGTAAGTCTTGAGCGCGAGCGTGACCAGAGCCAGCAGCGCAAGCAGCGACGCAACGGCGAAGGCGGCAGCAAACTGATATTCGTTGTAAAGAATCTCGACATGCAGCGGCATGGTGTTGGTCAGGCCGCGAATGTGGCCCGAGACCACGGACACTGCGCCGAACTCACCCATGGCGCGCGCATTGCAGAGAATAACGCCGTAGAGCAACGCCCACTTGATGTTCGGGAGTGTGACGCGCCGGAACATCTGCCAGCCGCTGGCGCCGAGCGTGAGGGCCGCCTCCTCCTCTTCCGTGCCTTGGGCCTGCATGAGTGGAATGAGCTCGCGCGCGACGAACGGGACCGTCACGAAGACGGTCGCGAGGACGATCCCCGGTACGGCGAAGATGATCTTGATGCCCTGGTCGGCCAGCCAGGGACCGAACCAGCCCTGGGCGCCGAAAACCAGCACGTAGATAAGGCCGGCGATGACTGGAGATACCGAGAACGGCAGGTCGATCAGGGTGATCAGGAACGACTTACCGCGGAACTCGAACTTGGCGATCGCCCAGGCGGCGGCGAGCCCGAAGATCAGATTGAGGGGGACGGCAATCGCTGCTGTCAGCAATGTGAGCTTGATAGCCGACACGGCATCCGGTTCCACGAGGGCCGCAAGATAGACGGCCCAGCCGCGCCGCAGCGCCTCGACGAAGACGGCGATGAGCGGCAACAGCAGGAAGATCACAAAGAACGCGAGCGAGATTGCCAGAACGAGCGCGCGCACGCTGGCGACTTCGCGGATCGCTGGATTGCTGGCATAGCGCGAACGTGCGCGCTGCGGCCCGGGAACGGCGAATGCGGCATCGGCCATCAGGCGAGCCTCCGGGCACTGCGCCGCGTCCACGCCTGAAGAGCGTTGATCAGCAACAGCAGGATAAACGAGAAAACAAGCATGACCGCAGCGACGGCCGTGGCGCCGACGTAGTCGTACTGCTCGAGCTTGGTAATGATGATGAGCGGCGTGATCTCCGAGATCATCGGCAGGTTGCCGGCGATGAAGATAACCGAGCCGTACTCGCCGACCGCGCGCGCAAAAGCGAGAGCGAAGCCGGTCAGGATGGCGGGCAGCAGCGTGGGCAAGACCACGCGACGGATCGTCTGCCAGCGCGTGGCGCCGAGCGAAGCCGCCGCCTCCTCGAACTCGACGTCAAGGTCCTCGAGCACGGGCTGCACGGTGCGCACCACAAACGGCAATCCAATGAAGATCAGCGCCACGAGAACGCCGAGCGGCGTAAACGCGACCTTGATGCCGAGCGGTTCGAGATACTGCCCGAGCCACCCATTCTTGGCGTAAAGCGCCGTGAGCGAGATGCCTGCAACGGCCGTCGGCAGAGCGAACGGCAGATCGACCAGTGCGTCGACGAGCTTCTTCCCGGGAAAGGTGTAGCGCACCAGCGACCAGGCGAGCAGGACGCCGAACACCACGTTGATGGCGGCCGCAAGAAGCGACGCTCCGAAGCTCAGCTTGTAGGTCGCCACGACCCGCGGCGTCGATACGATGGCCCAGAACTCGCTGGCTGACAGCGTCGCACTCTTGATGAATACCGCCGCCAGCGGTACGAGGACGATCAACGAGAGATAGGCGAGAGTGAAGCCGAGCGAAAGACCGAAGCCCGGCAGCACCCGCCGCGTCGTCGCGGCCGCCATTACTTCTTCACCACAATCTGATCGTAGATGCCACCCTCACCGAAGTGCTTCTTGTTCGCGGCGACCCAGCCGCCAAGCTTCTCGTCCACCGAGAAGGTCTCGATGGGAGGGAAGCGCTCGGCGGACTCTGCGAGAACTTTTGGATCGCGCGGGCGGAAGTTATGCTTCGCGATGATCGTCTGGCCTTCCG
>CAUJKI010000589.1 GCA_963205015.1 Pseudomonadota bacterium | reverse complement strand
GTGCGCCGCGCGGCGCCAAACCGCGCCCGGAACCAGTCCGTGATCATCTCCTTCTCGTAGGCGAGACTATCGCCGGAACGCCGGGCGTCGGCGCGCATCTGGAAGTTTGTATCGGACAGCGTCTCGTGCGCCCGGAGGACGACGCGACCGCGCTCACGCAACGTATAGCGAAGCTCGATCCGCGGGGACGCCGCCCCTGTGACGATCCTCAAATCGCTGACCCCACGCGGCACCCGCTCGCCAGCAAGATCGATGTCCAACACCTCGACGATCAGATCCCGTCCCGCGCCGAGATAGCGCGCACCCAGCGCATTGAAGTGCCGCCGCAGCTCATTGAGCGTCGCCGCACGCGAACCACTGCTCCCGGCTTCGGCATCGCTGTAGCGCTCCGCACCGATGAACTGCACGCTTACGCCAGCGTTCGCGCCCGCCGGCATGAGCGTCAGCGCCAGGACTGCGGCCAGGAGTACCTTTTGATGTCGCATAGAATTGCTCCGGTCGTACCTCCTACCCAGCCTCAATGTAGATCGACTGCCGACCATTCCAAGCCGTCATCAGCCAGCGAGCCGCCAGCGCCCGAGATGGACATGTTGGCCGCGTCCGTAAAGGCTGTGCACCAGCACAAGCTCGCGTACTGTCCACGTGAATGGTGTCCTGAGCGGGGTTTCTGGCACCGGCGCACCCCAATAAATCAGCGTCACATGGGGCGTGAGGCCGATCGAAGGGTCAGCGCGAAGACCGGTGTGG
Source organism: Pseudomonadota bacterium (assembly GCA_963205015.1). Taxonomy (GTDB): domain Bacteria; phylum Pseudomonadota; class Alphaproteobacteria; order Rhizobiales; family Hyphomicrobiaceae. Next base: position 12,851 of record CAUJKI010000589.1, on the reverse strand, counting down.
AGCATGGCCACGGCAATGGCCCGCCTCAGCTCCTCAAACTCGCCCTCACCGCGATTACAGCGCAGGACGAAATGCCGACTTTTCGTCTTCAGCCCCATCGCGCGATCGAAGCTCACCTCGAACGGTGGGACACGAATCATGGATCCGGCCTGTCTCGCCGCAGCGGCAACATGCGGCGGCAGGCTCGTATAGCTGCCCACATGCGCGAGGGAGATGTGCAGCAGATGCGCCGGCTGCACGCGTCCTGGCAAGCGGTGCCGATCCCGCAACTCGACCGCGACCTCCATCATACGCTGGGCCACCTCAGGCTCCGGGAGGACCGCAAAGTAGAGGTTGTCGAACGTACGTTTCGACTCGGGCAGAGGCGGCCGAAGGAAATCGAACGCCAATTGCTCCGGACCGCGATTTCCGGGCACTCTTGTACCCATGGCACGCAACTCCAACGCTTAGACGTATCGGAACATATAGAGAACATATACACTGGTAGAAAGCAAGCAAGTGCAAATTCGTGCGGCAAATGTGGCGCGAGCACCCGCCTTGATCCGCGACCGGCACGGCATCATCTATGCGCTTTGCAGTCTTTGGAGACGCGCCATGAGCCTCGTGCTGACCGGCATCCACCATCTGACCGCGATCACCGCGACGGCCGCCGCCAACAAGCGCTTCTATACGGAGACGCTGGGGCTTCGCCTCGTGAAGAAGACAGTCAATCAGGACGACACGAGCGCCTATCACCTCTTCTATGCCGACGGCGTGGCATCGCCCGGCAGCGATCTCACTTTCTTCGACTGGCCGGTCGCACGCGAGCGGCGCGGCACGCACGCCATCACGCGAACAGGCCTCCGCGTTGGTAGCAGTGCGAGCCTCGCATGGTGGGAGCAGCGCTTCGGCGATGCCGGCGTCGCACACGGCAAGCTGACCGAGATCGACGGTCGTGCCTCCCTAGAATTCGAGGATCCGGAGGGCCAGCGCTTCCGTCTCATCGATGACGGCGGCAGCGGCGAGAGCCATCCGTGGGCGCGCAGCAACGTGCCCGCCGAGCATCAGATCCGCGGGCTCGGCCCGATCACCATCAGCGTGCCTGCGCTCGCGCGTACGCGCGACATGCTGACGAACGTGATGAATCTCAGTGAAGTGCACACGTACCCCTCGCCCGACGGTCAGGGCGAGGTCCATGTCTTTGCGATGGGCGCGGGCGGCCCGGCAGCGGAGCTGCATGTCGCTGTGCAGCCAAATCTGCCCGTCGCGCAGCAAGGAGCGGGCGCCGTGCACCACGTCGCCTTCCGCACCCCCGACGTCGCGGACCTGCACGAATGGACCGCGCGGCTCTCGGAGCTCGGCGTGCCCTCGAGCGGCGAGGTGGAGCGCTACTATTTCCGCTCGCTCTATTTCCGCGAGCCCGGCGGCAATCTCTTCGAGATCGCAACGGACGGCCCCGGCTTCGCCGTCGACGAACCGCTCGAGACTCTTGGGGAACGTCTTGCGCTGCCACCCTTCCTCGAAGGCAAGCGCGCTGAGATCGAGGCCGACCTGAAACCGCTCGACTGAGCGGACGCCACCGGCGCGAGCAAGTTCCTGCCCTTCAAGTCCTACGGGCAGGGCATCCCCGCTGATGGCTTCAGGGCGATCGGGCCTGACGGTTTCCATCATGACTGGCGGCGTACTGGTGCCCAGCAAACGCCTGTACGGACCGTCTCATCATGAGGATGAGGCGGTCCGTCATTATCGGATGCATCAAACGACTGGCGATACCAATCGCGGTCCCGCAGCGCTCTCAAAGCGGGCAGCGATAGTAATTCCAGTAGTAGCCCCAACCGTGCGGACCGAAGCTCCAGTCATAGCAGGGGTTGCCGGCATAGAGGGCGAAGCCCAGCGGAACCGCGAAGAACGCGCCATAGAACCGGTGACGGCGATCGCGGCTCCAGCGTACGGGTCCCCTCGACCCACCGCCCTTGCCGAAATGCGGCCCGCCCTTCGAGCCACCCTTGAAGCTGCCCTTCGGTCCGGAACCAATCTTGCCCGTCCTTCCCGGGGCGCTCTTGATGCCGCCACCCTTGAAGCTGCCACCGCCGCCCTTGAAGGCTCTGGGGGCACCTTTTCCGTTCCTGATCTGGATGATCGGGCTGCTGGCATCGGTAAACGGCTTGAACGCGGGCGCAGCGCTTACGGACGCGTGCGCTGTGGCGAAGACCGACGTCGCCAGCGCCAGGGCGCCGACTACTGCTGCAGGAATGAACTTGCTCACCATAACGTTTCCTCCCTGGTGTCCCCCGCGAGGGCGAACTATTGACCACCGCCTCGGGCCACGCATTGATCTGCCGCAACGTCTGACGACCAGGAAGCTGACCAACCCACAGGCAGGCGCGACCCAATCCGGAATCACTCCCACTCGATCGTACCGGGTGGCTTCGAGGTGATGTCATAGACGACACGGTTGATCCCGCGCACCTCGTTGATAATACGCGTGGCCGCACGGCCAAGGAAGGTCATGTCGTAGGGGTAGAAATCGGCCGTCATGCCATCAACGGACGTCACGGCGCGGAGTGCGCAGACGTGGTCGTACGTGCGCCCGTCGCCCATCACACCCACCGTGCGCACCGGCAGCAGCACGGCAAAGGCCTGCCAGATTTTGTCGTAGAGCCCGGCTTTACGGATTTCGTCCAGGTACACGGCATCGGCCGCGCGCAGAATGTCGAGCTTATCGCGCGTGATCTCGCCGGGCACGCGGATCGCAAGCCCTGGCCCCGGGAAAGGATGGCGCCCGACGAAGGCCTCCGGCAGGCCGAGTTCCCGGCCGAGCGCGCGCACCTCGTCCTTGAAGAGTTCGCGCAGCGGCTCGACAAGCTTGAGGTTCATCCGCTCGGGAAGTCCCCCAACGTTGTGGTGCGACTTGATCGTGACGGACGGACCGCCCGTGAACGAGACGCTTTCGATGACATCCGGATAGAGTGTGCCCTGAGCGAGGAACTCAGCGCCGCCGATCTTTTTCGCCTCGGCCTCGAAGACCTCGATGAAATGCTGGCCGATGATCTTGCGCTTCTGCTCGGGATCGCTGACCCCCGCGAGCGCGCCAAGAAAGCGCTCGGATGCGTCCACATGCACGAGCGGGATGTTGTAGTGCCCGCGAAAGAGGCGCACGACCTCGTCGGCCTCGTTGAGGCGCATGAGGCCATGATCGACGAAGATACAGGTGAGCTGGTCGCCGATCGCCTCGTGGATGAGCACCGCGGCAACGGTCGAATCGACGCCGCCCGAAAGCCCGCAGATGACACGGCCTTTCCCGACCTGCGACCGGATCTTCTCGATCTCGGCCGTACGGAAATGGCGCATCGTCCAGTCGCCGGACAGGCCGGCGATGTTGCGCACGAAGTTGGCAATGAGGCGCGCACCGTCGGGCGTATGCACGACCTCCGGGTGGAACATGGTCGTGTAGATGCGGCGGCGCTCGTCGGTTGCGATCGCGAACGGCGCATTCTCGCTCACGGCCTTCACGGTAAAGCCGTCAGGCAATCGCGTCACGCGGTCACCGTGGCTCATCCAGACGGGATAGCGCTTGCCAATCTCCCAGATACCGTCGAAAAGCGCGCTCTTCTCCTTGATCTCGATATCGGCGCGTCCGAACTCGGCGGCGTGACCGCCTTCGACGTCGCCGCCGAGTTGCACGGCCGTTGCCTGCTGGCCGTAGCAGATGGAGAGGATCGGCACACCCGCCTCGAACACACCCGCGGGCGCGCGCGGCGAGCCCTCGGCCGTCACCGATGCCGGACCACCCGAAAGAATGACGGCCTTCGGCGCGAGGCGGCGGAGCGCATCGGCGGCGCGGTTGAAGGGAACGATCTCCGAGTAGACACCGGCCTCGCGGACCCGCCGGGCGATGAGCTGAGTGACCTGCGAGCCGAAGTCGATGATGAGCACCACATCCCCGAGGGGCTCGCTCTGCACCGCGGGCGTCGCGTCGGAAGATGGCATAAAGGGCTCTCGGCGCTGTCGGGCGGGAATCGGTTGCATGTCCGTCCGGCCGATACAGCACCGGCCCGGCACCGGGTCAAGCGGGGCCCGTGGCCGCGGGCACCCGTTGCCCGATAACCGGGCACTGCAGTCGCCGGCTATTTGGCGAAGTTCTGCTTGAGCATCCCGATGATCGCCGTCAGGACGGCACCGCCGACGCCTCCGCCAGCGAGCTGGGCAACGATCGATCCGAGATCGAGACTGCCCCCCGCGCTCGCCGCCCCGATGCCGAGCAAGGCCGTCAGGATCTGGCCGCCAAGCCCGCCGCCCACAAGCCCCGCAAGCGAGTTGCCGAGCACGCCGAGGGATTTCTCCTTGAGCTGCGACCCGGCCACATTGCCGCCGACCACACCGCTGATGAGCTGAATGAGAAGACCGATATCCATCTGAAGCCTCCAGTGCCTGATCAAGGGCGTGCCCGAAGCGAGTCCCAGGCGCGCCGCCAGCTAACATAGCATATTCATCTGTGTTAGGATGCTCTGCCCTCAACCCAGAGGAATTCTCTCGGCGGACAAATATGCTGCCGTTCAGCAACAGGCGTGAACCAAGCTCGCATTCCGCAAATTGTGATGTCACGAAGGGCTGGGTAGTTTGAACCTCTGGGCCTATGTTTACGTCTTACTGGTAGGCCGTCCCGCGGCGGCCGTCCGGGAACGGGTGCGGGAGGGAATGATCCGCGCCCAGTCGGACCACAGATCCGTCCTTGTGTAGTGCGTAGGGAACTGTCCGATGAGCAAGACCACAGGCCTCCTGGGGGCGCTCGGCGCCTTTGGCGCCTTGGCTTATCTTATGACGCCGCTTTCGCCTGAGGCGGAGCAGCGGGCCGCAGCCGCGATCGCAAGCGGCAGCCCCGCTCCCACTTCCAGTTCGGCTCCGGAGGCCCAGTCGGTTCCGATGGTGCGCTCTGCCAGCGTCGGGGCGGCGCCGGCATCCAGCCCGGATACAGCCGTTCGGCTGGTGCAGCAGATCCAGACCGAACTCCTGCGCCTCGGCTGCTATGACGGTGCGGTAGACGGGCAATGGTCAGCCGAGACGCAGCGGGCCATACAGACCCTCGGCGAGCGGGTGCGCGTACTGCGACCCGTTGATACGCCTGACTATATCATGCTCGCTCTCGCCCGGAGGCAGGCTAGCCACGTCTGCATTCCCCACGGCCGGGCAACGGCCTCCCACCAGCCCGCACGCATCGTGCCTATGGCGGGTCCCTTGGAACCGAAGAACGAGCGTACACGCACCGCGGCGCCTGCGCGCCGTCATGTGGAACCCGCTGCCGGAGGCATCGCCACTGGCCGGACCCAAGTTTCGACACTCGCTGATCGCAGGGCCACGGCGGATGGTGACGTCGCCGATCGGAGCCGCCCGGGGCCGGCCGAGGACGAGGTCATGCCGCCCCGCGAGCGTGAGGACTTCGAGCGGACCCGCATGGGGCTTGGCGCTGCGACCATCAATCCGCTCGCCAGCGCTGGCGAGCCGCGAGACGCCGGCGCTTACGAAGCACCTCAGCAGCGCCTGCCCATCGCAGTGCCACCAGCCGACCGAGCTCCGCCAAGGGATCTCGATCTGATCGAGGCCCCGCGCCGCGCGCCGCGGTCAGTCGCGGAGGCGCGTCCGGCTCCGAGGGCGCCCGCGCGCAGCGACTGGAAGCGCACCGTTTTCAATAAGCTGAAACTGGACGGGCCGTAGCGCATAGGGGCTATGGCCGGTTACCGCGACACTGCGACAAGCCTGTTTGCCTGTTGGTATCATTTACCGGCGTTAACCAATGCGTGCGCACCGTTAATCCGCTATCCAGCCTCCATTGCATTCGGGGGTCTTCGCATCATGCGTCATTGGAGTCCATGGGACGACCAGCTTCTACGCGTTTTACGCGGCGAGTATCGCCTTGATGCGCCTTCCTTGAGCTTCGAGCATGGTAGCGAAGGCGGCGTCGCCGTCTTTCACAACCAGGCCGAAATCGGACTTTGGGTGGCCGCGAGCCGCCTCAGATATCATTATCGGCCCGCCGGCAACGGCCAGGGAACGGACTCCCCCTGCGATATGATGGATGTGGTCCAAGTCAGCCGTGCGCTCTTCTCGCCGTTTCTCGGGCTGCCCGCGCCCGGCACGAACTGAGCGCGCGACCGATTTGCTCATCCCGCTGCGGCCTGTCTTGTGGCGCTCATGCTGCGCCGCTATAAGGCGCGCCAGACACCTTCCTTCAACAGCGAACACCTGGGAGCCGCCGCATGGCGATCGAGCGCACGTTTTCAATCATCAAGCCCGACGCCACCGAGCGCAATCTGACGGGCGCCATCAACGCCGTCATCGAGAAGGCCGGCCTCCGGATCATCGGACAGAAGCGCGTGCGCTGGACCAAGGCCCAGGCCGAGAAGTTCTACGAGGAGCACGCAGCGCGCCCCTTCTACGGTGAACTCTGCGCGTTCATGACTTCGGGACCGATCGTCGTGCAGGTGCTCGAGGGTGAGAACGCAATCGCAAAATACCGCGAAGTCATGGGCGCCACGGACCCGGCACAGGCCGCCGAGGGCACGATCCGCAAGCTCTTTGCCCGCTCGAAGGGCGAGAACTCGAGCCATGGGTCGGACAGCCCCGCTGCGGCCCAGCGCGAGATCGCGCTGAACTTCAAGCCGGAAGAGATCGTCGGCTGAAACGACAAAAGGCCCGCTCCGGCGGGCCTTTTCACTTTGCCGCTGCGCGCCCGTCAGGCGAAGGCCTTGCGCAGCTCGGTCGCGATGTCGGCAATGGCGACCTGCGAGTCCCTGATGATGCGGCCCATGGTGAGAAAACCATGGATCTGCCCATCGAAGCGCTTGGCCTCGACCGGCACGCCGGCCTTGATGAGTGCGCGCACGAATGCCTCACCCTCGTCGCGCAGCGGATCCATGGCGGCCGTGATAACGAAGGCCGGCGGCAGTCCGGCGAGGCTCTTGGCATGGAGCGGAGAAGCACGCCAGTCCTTGGCGTCCTTAGCGCGATCCTGGAGATAAAGATCGACGAACCAGTCCATGGTCGTGCGCGTCAGCGGGAGCTGCTCGGCGAACTCCTCGTAGGAGGGATAGACGCTCGACATGTCGGCCGAGGGATAAATCAGTACCTGCAGCTTGAGCTTCGGCGAATTGCCGTTGTCGCGCGCATGAAGCGCAACGACAGCACTGAGGTTGCCCCCGGCACTATCACCGCCGACCGCAAGGCGCTCGCGGTCGATACCGAGCTCCGCGGCATTATCGTTGATCCACTTTGCGGCCGCTATAGCGTCGTCCGCCGCCGCCGGGAACTTGGCTTCCGGCGCCAACCTGTAGTCGACGGCAATGACCGCGCACTGGGCCGCGTTGGCGATGTCGCGGCACACGCCGTCGTGGCTCTCAAGATTACCGAGCACCCACCCGCCGCCGTGATAGTAGATCAACGCCGGCTGCTGCCGGCTCGTGTCGGTGTCTTTTCCGCGGTAGAGCCGCAGCGGGATCTTGCCCGCGGGGCCCACGGCGGCAAGATCGCGCACCTCGCCGACCGCTGACGGATCGGGCTGCAGGATGGCCCGCGATGCGACGAAGATCTCGCGGGCCGCAACGTGTCCGATCGTCGGATACGGTGGACGCCCCGAGGCGATGATCAGCTCGACGACCTTGGCGGCATCCGGGTTGATGGTCATGAAGTGTCTCCTGCGCGTCTGTTACCCGGCAGGCTACAGGGTCGGCGCAGGATCAGGCAACCGCGATGGCCGCGGATCGGGTATCGGAGGAGGCCGGCGCTCGAGACGATACTGGCTTGAGGCGCCGAGGCGGCTCAGGATTTCTTCAGTTTGCAGTGCTTGGCTCCACCATAAACCGTGCCCTCCTGCCAGCAGCCGGACGTCTTGCAGGCGCTCATCTGGCGCGCGCAGTAGCTCGGGCATCCCGCAGGCGCCCCCGCCTCCTTGCAGCGTCCTTTGCATTTGGCGTTCCAGGCGGCGCAGGACGTCTGTGCCCAAGCCTCCGGCACCGGTATGGCAAGCAAAGCCAGCACGAACCCGCACGCAACCAACGTCCTGATCATGGCATCACCTCCAAGGTGCTAGAAACCGCACCGTGTATAGCCCTCCTGCCTGACACACAAAAGCGCGTCAGCACGCTTTGCAGTGCGTCCGCGCCGACGGATCCGAATGCTGCCACGGATCCCCGTCAGCTCACGGCGGCGCGGCGCACGGCCGGCAAGGGGCTCGGCGGCTGACGCGGCGGTGGCGTGGCTGAATTGGCCCAGCCATAAGCGAACATCGTCATGAGCGCCGAGGCTGCAAAGCAGTAAACGCCGGGCAGGACACGCGCCTCGATGTACCCGGAGGAGTTCATGTAGAAGATCATGAGCGCCAGCACCATGACGTCGGTCATGGAGTAACGGCCGAGCCATTCCATGGTCGAAAGGGATTTCTGGCGAAAGTCTTCCGAGAGGTTCGGCGAGAGGCACAGCGTCAGGAGATAGAGCAGCTTTAGGAACGGAAAGACCACGGAGAACGTGGCGAGCACGGAAGCCAGAAAATATTCCTGCGTACGATAGAGTGCGTAGATGATGCTCGCGATCGAATGCTCATTCGTCCACACGTAGACCGTCGTGAAGCGGATCGAGGGCAGAATGACGCCAAGCGCGAAACAGATGGCCGCCGTCAGTATGAAAAGGGCAAGCAGGAAGTTCTTGAGCGCCGAACGCCCGCGGACGCCGACCACCGGGCGGGCGCGCTCGACCCTCAGATGCTCCGCCCGGATGGGCGCCAGCGCGAAGATGCTGAGCCAGGCATAGGCGAGGATCATGAACACCACGGCCGCGGTGAAGAAATAGACGCCGGACAGACTCCGCGCGTCATAAATGCCCTGGCTCTTCAGGAAGAAGATCATGAGCGCCAGAACGAGCACATCGTGCATGGACCACTTGCCGAGCCATTCCAACGCGCGCACCCGCCGGTACTGGCGCTGGAGCACATCGAGCGGCATCGTCGTCAGGATGACGAGGTAGAGAATCTTGAACACCGGCAGCAGGATCGAGAAGACGAACACGATCACGCCGAGGAAGATCTGGTTCCTCTGGATCAAGGTCCATACCGTCGAGATCAGCGAGAACTCAGTCGAGAAGAAGTAGAACTTCGTCAGCTTGATCGAGGGCAGGCTGATGCCGAGCGCGAGCGAGATGCTGGCGCCGATGATGGCAAGGCTCAGCAGGAAACGCCGCCCGCCGAGCACGAGGCGCGGCCGCCCGCTCGGGGCCGTCGGCTGCGTCAACGGTTCAAGCGTCGTGGTCATGCTGCGCCCCGCCTGCTGCCGCGCCCACCGCCCACCTACCGGACAAAACAAAGCGCCGCCCGCAGACTATGTCGGCGGGCGGCGGCAAAATCACGTTCGGATCCACGCGTGCGCGGGACGCAGGCGGCCTCAGGCGACCGCCGTGTGCGTGACGCCCTTCTCCGCCAGCATCTCCTGCAGCTCACCGGCCTGGAACATCTCGCGGATGATGTCGCAGCCGCCGACGAACTCGCCCTTGACGTAGAGCTGCGGAATCGTCGGCCATTCGCTGAAGGATTTGATTCCCTCGCGGATGCCCATGTCATCGAGCACGTTGACGTCCTGGTACTCGACGCCCAGGTACTGCAGGATCTGGGCGACCTGACCGGAGAAGCCGCACTGCGGGAAGTTCTTGGTGCCCTTCATGAAAAGCACCACATCATGGCTTGAGATCTGCTTGCGGATCCAATCGTGGACTGCCTGCTCGCTCATGGCTCAACCTCGGAATTGGGCGGCATCGGGCCGCCGCCGTCTCGTTCGGCGCATAGCATAAAGATGGCCCTGCCGGGCGGCAAGTCAATGCTGACCAGGCCTGCGGCCCCGGGTAGAAGATCCCTATGTCCAGCCCGGCCCGCGCGCACTTTCTTCACCAGCCGGCGAACGTACAGGACGTCGAATTGATCGAGCTCCCGCGAGCTGCCGCAACCCCAGGCCCGGCCGCGAATACGCCCTTCGTAGGGACTGAAACCGTGGAGATTTCGCTGGCGGATGATTGGCGTTCCCGGCATTCTGCTGCTCCCTGTGCGGTGCATCGGCTTTTCGCATCCTGCCGCCCGCGCAGCCATTGATACCAACGCATAAGGGCCGCACTCAAATCGGCCCAGGACCCGGGAGAAATGCCTATGACCACCCCCAAGTCGGGCGGAATAACCCGCCGACGCTTCCTTGGCACGGCCGCTTCGGTGAGCGCGGCCGGCTCACTCGTGGGCATTGCCTCGCCCGCCATTGCCCAGGCCAAACCGACCGTTCTCAAGTGGGCTCACGTCTACGAAGTCAGCGAGCCCTATCACACGGAGGCCCTTTGGGCAGCAGAGGAGATCAAGAAGCGTACGAACGGCAAGTACGAGATCCAGGTTTTCCCCGCCTCCCAGCTTGGCAACGAGCCGCAGATCAACGAGGGCCTCGGTCTCGGCACGGTCGATATCATCTATACGGGCGCGGCGTTCGTCGGCGGCGTCCATCGCCCGCTTTCGATCTCGAATGCCCCCTACATCTTCCGCAATTTCGATCACTGGAAGGCCTACCGCGGATCGAAGCTCTTCCGTGGGCTCGCCGACGACTACGAGAAGAAGACCGGCCACCGCATTGTCGCGCTCACCTACTACGGCGAGCGCCACATGACCTCCAACAAGGAGCTCAAGAGCCCGGACGACATGAAGGGCATGAAGCTGCGCGTACCGCAGGCGCCCCTCTACGTGATGTTCGCCAAGATCTACGGCGCCAACGCGACGCCGATCGCCTTCGCCGAAGTCTATCTCGCGCTCCAGCAGGGCACCGTCGACGGCCAGGAGAACCCTCTGCCGACGATCATGGCGAAGAAGTTCTACGAGGTTCAGAAGTACATCCACCTCACCGGCCACATCACGGAATCGCTCGTGACCGCGCTCGGGCGCCCGCTCCTCGGCAAGCTCAACGACGCCGAAAAGACGCTGTTTGCGGAAGTGCTCGCGCAGGCGGCTTCCAAGGCGACCGACGCCATCCGCGAGTCCGAGCAGAAGCTCCCGGCTGAGTTCGAGAAGCTCGGCAAGTCCGTGACGCGCCCGGATCGCGAGGCATTCCGCAAAGTCGCTGTGCCGGCTCACCTCGGCCCGGATGGCCTCGCCTACTGGACCAAGGAGCAGTACGAGGCCCTGCAGGCTCTCTAACTGCAAACCGGACAGCCCGAGACTTCAATCATTCAGTGCATGGCGGGAGGCAGAGTTTCTGCCTCCCGAACACTGCCTGCCCGGCAGGTTTCGACCCCACCATGAATTGAGGGACTGCGCATGTCGAAGGACCCGGCTGCCGAGCCCGGCGAGAACGTGCATCTCATCGTCGTCGAGGACGAAGACGTCCAGATCGAGAATCACGTCGAGAATTGGATTGCCTTCCTGGTCTTCTGGGGTCTCGGCGCGATCGTTTTCCTTCAATTCTTCACGCGCTACGTGCTCAATGACAGCCTCGCCTGGACCGAAGAGATCGCGCGCTACGCGCTCATGTGGCTGACCTTCATCGGTGCCGCCATCGTCGCGCGCAAGAACGTGCACATCTCCGTCGAGGTGCTCCTGCACTATCTCCCGGCCATTCCGGCCCGCCTGCTGCTGGCAATCGTCGATGTCATCAAGCTGCTGTTCATGGGCCTTCTCGCCTACTTCTCGCTGACGATCGTCGAGCGCATGCAGTGGCAGCGCATGGTGATCATCGATCTGCCCATGAGCATCGTCTATGGCGGCGTCGCACTCGGCTGCTTCCTCATGCTGATACGGCAGGCGATCATCTTTTTCGGCAATGCCCGCGACGGCTGGCGCAAAGCGCAAGAGTCGATCGGCGAAGGCTTGGTTATGGACTGACGAGGCTCCGGATCATGCTCCTGCTCTTTATCGTCTTCTTCGTAACCTTGCTGATCGGCGTGCCGATTTTCATCGCGCTCGCCGGCTCGTCGCTCGTCTATACGCACCTGATCGCCGGCATTCCGGACTTCGTCATCCTTCATCGCATGGCTGGCGGCGTCGACAGCTTTCCGCTGCTGGCCGTGCCGTTCTTCATTCTCGCCGGCAACCTGATGAACTCCGCTGGCATCACGAACCGCATCTACGACTTCGCGGTGGCGCTCGTCGGCTGGCTCAAGGGGGGCCTCGGGCACGTCAATGTCGTGGGCTCGGTGATCTTTGCCGGCATGTCCGGCACGGCCGTCGCCGATGCCGGCGGTCTCGGCACGATTGAGATCAAGGCGATGCGGGATCATGGCTACAAGACCGACTTCGCCGTCGGCGTGACGGCCGCCTCGGCGACGATCGGTCCGATCATCCCGCCGTCCTTGCCGATGGTCATCTTCGGCGTCATGGCGAACGTCTCGATCGGCCAGCTCTTCGCCGCGGGATTCATTCCGGGCCTGCTCATGGCCGCCTTCCTGATGATGTACGTGACGTGGTACGCCCACCGCTACAACATCGGCCGCGATCAGGTCTTCCGCCTGATCATTCTCCGCCAGACGTTCGTCCACGCTCTGCCGGCACTGATGACGCCCGCCATCATCATTGGCGGCATGTCGTTCGGCATCTTCACCCCGACCGAAGCGGCGGTGGCCGCGTGCATGTGGGCGCTCTTCCTCGGCCTCGTCTTCTATCCGCTGACGAGCCAGCTCGAGGCGATAGGCATTTCGCTCGGCCGCGTGCTCGCAATCATGACCCTCATCCTGGCGGCAGCCTGTCTCGCCGCCTACTACGGCCTCGCCGATCCGGTGCGCATCGTCCTCGGCGCTATTTTCCTGAACATCGCGGCCAGTGCCGTCGGCTACATCTACCTCACGTTCGGCCGCAAGATCGTGCCTTCTTATCC
>CAUJKI010000588.1 GCA_963205015.1 Pseudomonadota bacterium | reverse complement strand
GCGCCTGCTCGGCTTCTTCCATGGAGCGCTGAGCGCCGCCGAGCTGGGACGGCGGCTGCATGCCGAACTGCTGGAGGCCCTGACCGAGCTGGCCGAGGCGGTCGCGCAGCTCACCCTGGCGGCGGCCGAGCTCACCATAGCCCTGGCCTTGCTGACCTTGGCCCTGTTGGCCCCTCTGGCCGCGCTGCCCGCGTTGACCTTGCTGGCCCTGCTGCCCGCGCTGTCCCTGCTGGCCTTGCTGCCCCTGTTGACCTTCCTGGCCGTCCTCGCCAGCCTGGCGCTGCTCGTTGAAGGTGTCGTCGAGCAGTTGCTGCTGGCGGCGGATGACGTCCCCGAACTGGTCCATCATCTGCATCATCTGCTGGTTCTGCTGGCCCTGCTGGCGGGCCATGCGGCCGGACTGGAGACGCTCCAGCAGGTCGCGGAGCTGGCTCAGCATCTGCTGCGCGTTCTCGCGCGAGCCCTGGCGCGCCATGTTCTCAATGTCGCGCATCATGCGCTCGAGATCGCGCTGGCTGAGCATCTGATTCTGCTGGCCTTGCGGCATCGGCTGTGGCGGCTGGCCTTCCGCCTGCCGGGCGAGCTGTTCCATGAACTGGTTGAGCGCCTGGCGCAGCTCGTTCATGAGACGCTGGATCTCTTCGTCGCTGGCGCCTTCCTGAAGGGCTTTGGCGAGATCCTCCTGTGCCTGGCGCAGGCGTCGCTCGGCATCGGAAAGGTTGCCGTCCTCGAGGCGGATAGCGACGTGCCAAAGCTGATCGACGACGTTCTTGATGCCTTCGCGCGACCTATCACGCGAGAGCCGCCAGTAGGCGCCGCGCAGGTTGATGTAGGCGCTGTAGTCGGGAAAGAACCCTTCCGGCTCGGTGGCGATCGCGTCGAGGCCGATGATCACCTGATCACGGTTGCGCGGGTCCTCGATGAGGTAGCGGCGCTGCTCGATGACGGCGCGCGCAATCGGATTCTCGAAGCGGCGCTGCGGGAGAATGAACTCGACGGGCTCGCTCTTGCCGACCTGACCAGCCTGGTCCTTGGCCGAGAGCACCATACGCACGCGCATGCCGGCCCACGGGTGTCCGGAAAGCTCGTGATAGCTTGTGCCTTCGGTCTGCTTTGCATTGATGCGCGGCAGACGCAGCGTCAGCATCGGCGGCTTTTCGAGCGGCGGGCGGGCCCCCTTCTTCTTCGGTCGCGCCCAGCTCGTCGCCGGATCACCAGCTTTCGGGCGCACGCGCGTGATGCGAGCCTCGGCGCTGGCGATGCCGTAATCATCCTCGACCTTGTAGGACAACTTCAGGGAGCCGCGCGGCATCCGCTCGGGATCCTTGGTCAGGCTGATCTTCGGCGCGTGATCGGGAATGATGCGGAAAGCCCAATGGGGCTCGACGGAAACGCCGTGCACGCGCACCGTAACGGGCCGCATCAGCTCCATGCGGATCTCGGCGACCTCACTACTCGTCGTGAGGCCGGGCGGAAGCTCAGGCTTTTTCGGCGAGAGGACCTCGACGTTGCCGGTGTCGTCCGTCACTTCGAGCGTCATGCCCGAAGCACGCTCCCCACTGGCGCGGACGATGAGCGCGCTTTTGACTGGCACCTCGAACGACGGCATGGCCTCGCCAGGTGCGACCGGCGCGCTTGCGCGGGAGCCGTCGACGAGCATAAGGGGCGGGCGTGCCGTATAAGGCGGCGGCGTTACCCAGGCATCGAGGCGGGCGGTGCTGACGGTGCTCACCGGCGTGCCGAATCGGAAAGCCTGCGAGAGGCGATCCATGAAGCCGTCGCCGGCGGCGGCCGCGAGCACACCGACGCCGATGAGCAGCACGGCGCGCAACGCCCAGGGATCGGCGCGGTCGGCGCGGGGCGACGGTGTACCAACACGAAGGCGGGCGAGCGCGGCTGCGAGACGGGCGCGATGGGCTTCCCAAAGGGCCTGCGTCTCGCCGCCTGCGCCAGGTGCGGAGAGCGTATCCTCATAGGAGGAGGCCGGCCGGTGCGGCACGGCGGAGCGCAGCTCGAGACGTCTCAGCGCCTCCTCGCGGCTCGGGAAGGGCGTGCGCACCATCCAGAAGAGTGCGGCGAGCGCGGCAAGGCCGAAAGCGGAGAGAAGGGCGATATGCGCGACCTCGGGGAGGCGCGGCCACAATCCGGCAAGCGAGACGATGACGAAAAGCGCAGCGACAGCCAGCAGGGCCCACGTCCGCGGCCACAGCCGCTCGAAGAGCTGGGCCCAGCGGCTCAACCGGATCTTGCGCTCGAATACCCCGGCAGCGCTCGGCCGCGGCGGGGTCGTCAGATCAGCCATAGGCGCACCTTAATGCAAAACTGCGGATCGGGGGCCGATCTTCAGCCCGGCACGGCCGCGTTCGGCGCTCGTGTACGACATTCAGCGTAGGCGCGACGGCAGTCGCCTATCGGTTCTACCTACGCTCCGGCACTTCGGTTCCTAGCACGCTTCCCTTATGCCGCGCTGCAAAACGATCCAGCATCCCGATCAATTTGCGTTCATGCCAAGATCAGGGCCAAGTCTGGCCAACGTCTGGAGACCAGGGTCAAGAGCCAAGCTGTATGGGCACTGCGGCGGCTTCGTGACCGGGTCCGGGACAAGCTATCCGCGCCCTTCGAGCCAGGCGGGGATCCGATCGAGCTGGATGAGCTCCTCATAGGTCAGGCGCGGGCGGACCACGGCCCAATCGGCGCCGCGCACCATCACTTCCGGGACCAGAAGGCGGGAGTTGTAGGTGGAGGACATGACCGCGCCGTACGCCCCGGCGGTCATGAACGCGATGAGATCGCCTGGCCGCGTCTCGGCGAGTGTGCGGCCGGTCGCGAACGTATCGCCGCTCTCGCAGATCGGGCCAACGACGTCATAGAGCCGCTTCGGCGTGCCGGCGGCGGGCTCGCGGATCGGCCAGATATCGTGGAAGGCTTCGTACATGGCAGGCCGGACGAGGTCGTTCATGGCCGCATCGACAACGAGAATGGTCTTGCCGGAGCGAGGATTGAGCGTGATCGCGCGCGTGACGAGGATGCCGGCGTTGCCGACGATGAGGCGACCCGGCTCATAGGCGAGCTCGGCGTCGAAGCCGGCGAACGTCTCCGCTACCATCCCGGCATAGGCCTCGATCAGATCCGGGCCGTGATCGACGGCTTCCTCCATCTCGTAGGGGATGCCAAGACCGCCGCCGAGGTCGATGCGCTCGACGCGATGGCCCTGGGCGGCAAGACGCTCAGCGAGCTCGCGCAAACGTCCGAAGGCTGCCCGAAGATCGTCGAGCACGCGGATCTGGCTGCCGATGTGCACGGCAAGTCCCAGAATGCGCACGCCAGGCAGATTGGCCGCGACCGTGTAGAGACGCTCGGCCTCACTCAGGCTGATACCGAACTTGTTGGCCTCGGAGCCTGTCGTGATCTTCGCATGGCCGCCGGCGCCGATATCCGGATTGATACGGAAGACGGCGCTCTGGCGCCTGCCGCGGGCCGCGGCGATCCGGGAGAGCGTATGCAGCTCACCCTCGGTCTCGATGTTGATCTGGTAGATGCCGGCATCGACGGCGAAG
>CAUJKI010000587.1 GCA_963205015.1 Pseudomonadota bacterium | reverse complement strand
GTAGAGCAGGCCGACGACACCGGTTCCGGCATAGATCAGCACGCCGAGAGGCACCAGGAGCTCGACGAGCCGGCGGGGAACCACGCGCTGGGCTTCCTCGATGCCGAATATGAGTGCGTAGACGATCACGGCGCCGGCCGCGATGACACCGGCCTGAAAGCCGCCACCGGGGCCGTAGTCGCCGTGAAGCTGCACATAGAGCGCGAACAGGAGCATGAAGGGGATGAGCAGCTTCACGCCAATGCGCAGGATCAGGTCATGCCTCATGCGGTGCCTCCATCCCTCGGCGGGGTACGGCTGCCCGCCCTGGTCGGTATGCGTCCCTTGAGAAGCAGGAGCACCCCGATACCGGCCGTGAACACCACCGTCGTTTCGCCAAGCGTGTCGAAGCCGCGGTAGTCGGCCAGGATCGCGGCCACCAGATTGCCGACCATCGTCTCCTTGAGGGAGTTCTGAAGGTAGTAGGGCACGACGTGCTGGTTGATCGGTGTTTCGGCGAGACCGAAGGCCGGCAGGTCATAGGTCGCCCAGACGAGCGCGGCCCCGACGCCGACGGCAACCAGCAGAGGAATCGCAGCGGGCCGTGGCTGCGGATACTCCATGGTCTTGGTCAGATGGAGGGCGGCGAGCAGGAGTACAGTCGAAACGCCGGCGCCGACTGCGGCCTCGGTCATGGCGACGTCGACGGCATCGTAGACGATCAGCACGCTCGCCATCAGGAAGCTGTAGACGCCGGCGAGGACGATGACCCCGAAGAGATTGCGCATGCGCACGATGGCGATCGTTACGACCACCAGGAGCGTCAGCAGCACCGTGTTGATGAAGCTGTCTATGACGGCCTCCCCTGTCCGTCGGGCGCGGGAGCGGTGCCGGCTTCATCCAATCGCCCACGACGGTCCTCGGCAAGCTTGGGCTTCAGTCCGATCTGGAGGGCGGCCTGGGCGAGCGCGTGCGTGATCACGGGGCCGGTGAAGAAAAGGAGCAGCAGTACGAAAAGCAGCTTGAGCGTCACCTGCGTGAAGCCGGCCTGGATCATGAGCCCGGCGAAGAGGAAGCCGGCGCCGAGCGTGTCGATGAGGCTTGCCGAATGGGCGCGCGTGAAGACGTCGGGCAGGCGCAGGAGGCCGAATGCGCCGACGAGGATAAAGAAGCAGCCGGCGAGAATGAGCAGCCAGCTCGCGGCATCGAGGAGGATCACGCCCTGTCCTCCCCGGCATCGTGGGCGAGATCGCCGTGGCGGACGAATTTGAGGATCGCCAGCGTGCCGATCAGATTGAGCACGCCGTAGGTGAGCGCGATATCGATCCACTCGGGACGGCCATTGAGAAAGCCGAGCACCGTGAGCAGGATGATGGCCAGCGTGCCGACGGTGTTTCCGGCCAGCACGCGATCGAACAGGGTCGGACCTTTGAGCACGCGCACCACGACGAGAACGAGCGCGGCGATCACGGCCAGTACGGCGGCTGCGAACATCATCCCCCCTTTTCGAAGCGGCTGACGCGGGCATCCATGCCGCCTTCCTCGAGGTCGACGGCGCCGCCGCGCTCGAGGGCGTGGACGGTCAGGATATTGCCGTCGACGCCGGTGGTGATAGTGCCCGGTGTGAGCGTGATCGAATTGCCGTAGGTTGCGATCCCGGCTGGCGTGGTCTGCGTCGCGATCACGCGCGTCATGGTCGGCGTGATGTCGAGCTTCGGCCTGAGCACGGCTTTGGTCACGGCCCAGCCGGCCTTGATGATTTCCCAGAGGAGCCATGGCCAGTAGGTCGAGGCCGCGGGGAAGAGGTGCGCGGGATAGCTCTCGGCGTCGATGAGCTTCATGCGGCGCGCCGTATAGAGGACGAAGAGCGTTGAGAGAAGGCCGCCGATGAGCAGGAACGGCTTGAAGTAGCCGGAGAGCGCAAGCCAGAAGAGATAGAGGATGACGCCGAAGGAGATCACGCGCATGTGGCGCTACTCCTGTCGACAACGGCGCACATCCGGCGTAGGGCAATGCTCCGCGCGATCAGCTCCCGACGTGCGGGTGCGGCCCCCACCTCCTGCATCGCTTCCTCCCCAGGGCGCGAAGTGTACTTTCGTACTACCCTACATCCTCCCTGAGGAGCAACCCCAGGGAAACTACGTAGATAGTCGCATCGACTCGCGCGTGGCGAGCTAGTGGGAGGGAGCGTTACAATGGCGTCAAGCAGCTTTGATGTTCGAGCGCTTCACGGTGTCGAGGTTCTTGCCCTCGATGCGGATCAGCTTGGTGGCGGCATCGCGCTTCGGGGAATGGACGGCGCCGACGTCGTAGAACTTCGCCATGCCGGGCTCGAGCTTGTAGGAGCGCACCGCTTCAACCAGTGAAGGCTCATCGCCCGAGCCCTTCTTGATGATCTTCCAGTCGGTCATCTCGGTGACGCCTTCGGCTTGGCCATAGATCGCCCAGCTCGGGCCGTGGTCGTGCGCCGCCGAGGCTGCCGCGCCTTCGTAGGTGTGTGCGCAC
Source organism: Pseudomonadota bacterium (assembly GCA_963205015.1). GTDB lineage: Bacteria > Pseudomonadota > Alphaproteobacteria > Rhizobiales > Hyphomicrobiaceae. Next base: position 2,846 of record CAUJKI010000587.1, on the reverse strand, counting down.
ACGCAGAAACCGGTCTCGGGATCCTCGAAGATGACCTCGCGTGTCTTCATGTTGGGACGGCCGAGGTTGGCCTGGAGAAAGTCGCTGTCCTTGAGGGCCTTTTCCACGAGCTTGACGACCTTGGGGCCAGCCTCCGAGACCGGGCCGGACTTGAGCGTCGAGCGGATGTCGTTCGCAAGCGCTTCGAGAGTGTAGGCCATCGTTACCTCCTCAGGCATAGGCGTGTTGTTGTGGGCGGGCAGGGAGCTTTGCCGACCCGCGATGCGCTCAGCATCGGCGATCGGGGAACCGAGATCAAGACGATCGGAGAAGAGGAGGCCGTCCCCGGATACATCGGCGCCCCCTCAGATCGCACCTTCGTACCGCACGACAACCTGGTCGATGGCGCCGAAGATGCTGGCGCCGCGCGCGTCGCGCATCTCGAGGTGCATACGGTCCCCGAACTTGAGGAACGGCGTCCTCGGGGCCCCGCTCAGCAGCGTCTCGACCATGCGGACCTCCGCAAGGCAGGTATAGCCCGCGCCGCCCTCGTCGATGGGTTTGCCGGGGCCACCATCGAGCTTGTTGGAGACGGTTCCCGAGCCAATGATCGTGCCGGCACCGAGCCGTCGCGTCTTCGCCGCATGCACGATCAGATCGGCGAACGTAAAAGTCATGTCGAGGCCGGCATTGGGGCGGCCGATCAGCTTGCCGTTGATGCTGGCGAGCAGGGGGAGATGCACCTTGCCGTCGCGCCAGGCAGGCCCAAGCTCGTCGGGCGTGACGGCGACCGGTGCGAACGACGAGGCCGGCTTGCCGTGAAAGAAGCCGAAGCCCTTGGCGATCTCGTTCGGGATGAGATTGCGCAGCGAGATGTCATTGACGAGCGTGATGAGCCGCACGTGATCCAGCGCCTCGTCCGGCGACACACCCATGGGCGTGTCCGTGACGATTACGGCCAGCTCGCCTTCAAGGTCGATGCCCCAGGCTTCGTCGGCGACGGGCACAGGCTCCATGGCGCCGATGAAGACGTCCGAACAGCCCTGATACATGAGCGGGTCCGTATGAAAGCTCGCGGGCATCTCGGCGCCGCGCGCCTTGCGTGCGAGCTCGACGTGATTGATGTATGCCGAGCCGTCCGCCCATTGGTAGGCACGGGGAAGGGGTGCCATCGCGAGGCGCGGGTCGAAATCGAAGAGCGGAAGACGCGACCCGTTTCCGTTCGCCGTCACTGCATCGAGCTCGGACGAAATCCGCTCGGCGGCGAGGAAATACGTATCCCAGCCGTCGAGGAGCTGCTGGAGGGTGCCGAGACCGGCGATCGTCTCAGTCGTGCGAACGGCCTTCGCGAGGTCGCGCGATACGATCGCGAGCTCGCCGTCTCGCGTTCCGTTGCGGAGCGTTGCGAGCTTCAAGGGCCCCTCCCGTGCGATCGTGCCAGCACTTCAGTCCCTGTACTTCTGTCGGCGTGCAGTTTGGGGTGCGCCGCGCCGGTTTCGAGATAGGCAGCGGCAATCTCGGCCATGACCGGCGCCAGCAGATAGCCATGGCGGAAGGCGCCATTGACCATCAGGCGGCGGCCCCTGGCAACAATACGCGGCACATTATCGGGGAATGCGGGACGCACGCCAGCCGAGAGCTCGAGAATCTCAGCCTCTCCGAATGCCGGATGCAGCGCGTAGGCGGTGCCGAGGAGGTCGAGGGCCGAGCGTACCGTGACGGGGCCGGCATCCTCGCGCTCGATCACCGTGGCGCCGACCATGTAGCAGTCATCGCTCCAGGGCACGACGTAGAGGCCGAAGCGCGGGTGGAGAAGGCGCACGGGCCGTGACAGGCGCACCTCGCGGCTGCGCAATACGGCCATCTCGCCGCGCACGCCGCGCAGCTCCGGCAGATCCTCGCGGGCGCCGAGACCGCGGCAGTCGACGACGACGCCGCCATCGCTCGCGGCGCGCCAGACTGGCGTGGGTATGGCCGAACCGAAATGCAGCGTGCCGCCAAGCCGGCGGATCTCCCCCACCAGAAAGGGGAGCACCTTGCGCGGCTCCATGTGACCCTCGTCGGGGTACCACAGGCCGCGGCCGAAGCGCCCCGCGAGATCGGGTTCGAGCGCATCGACGGCTGCCGCGTCGATCGTTTGGTGCCCCTCGGTCATGCGGGCGAAGCGAGCGAGCTCGCCCTGGTCGCGGGGCGCGGCGACGACGAGACTGCCGTTCGTGACGATCTGCGGAACAGCCGCGCGCCACAGTGCAAGACCGCGCACGCCGAGTTCTTGAACGATCGGCTCGGCGCCCTCGGCCTCGCAGTAGGGGGCAAGCATGGCGCCAGCGAAGCGGCTTGCCCCACCCGTCGCGGCCTCGCTCATGGCTTCGTGCAGCGTCACAGTATGGCCGCGGCGCACCAGCTCGTACGCCTGCCAGAGGCCGAAAATGCCGCCGCCGATGATGGTTGCAGAAAGCCGCGCCACGTCCTCGCTCGCTTCGCCATGATCTCCGTCCGTGGCATACCACCATGCCGTGCGGGTGGCGAGAAGCCCGTGGACGTGCAAAGCTGTACCGCTGACGCTGGCTGCGCGCGGGCATGCAGGCATGGTGCGAATCGAGCCGCTCGGTGATGATGCAACTCCGGCAACGCTCGCCGAGGTCGAGCGCATCTTTTTCGCCTCGGCCGGCCGCAAGACTTTCGCGGACGATGCCGATTGGAGCACCTTTCGTGAGCGTTGGCTCGGCAGGTACCTCATCCACGATCGCGGCCACGCCTTTGTTGCGCGAACAGATGAGGGCGGTGTTGCTGGCTATCTGATCGGCAGCCTCGACGACCCGGCCTTCGCCGAGCGCTTTGACGACATCAGCTATTTTGCTGATTTC
>CAUJKI010000586.1 GCA_963205015.1 Pseudomonadota bacterium | reverse complement strand
GTGATCAGAGCAACGTCGCAACTCGTTCCGCCGATATCGATGGTGATGACATTCTGTCGTCCGGCACGCTCGCCGGAATACGCGCCGCCAATGGCGCCCGCCGACGTGCCCGACATCGCCGTCGTAATCGGCCGCTGCGCGGCAAGCCGCCAACCGTTGATACCGCCGCGGCTCTGCATGATCTGGAGCGTCGCATTCGAACCTTCGCTCAAACGCTCGGCCAAGCTGCTTAAGTATTTCTCGGTGATCGGCTTCACGTACGCATCGAAGGTGGTCATCACCAGCCGCTCGTACTCGCGGATATGACAATCTACCTCGCTCGACAACGAGACCTTGAGGTCCGGCTTGATGCGCCGGATGATTTCGCGCGTCCTCAGCTCATGCTCGGGATTAATGAATGAGAAAAGATAGCATACAGCGATCGCATCCACCTTGTGAATGTCGATGAGCTCGGTCACCGCGCGCTCGACGGCTGCTTCGTCAAGCGACTGCAGGACCTCACCGGTCGGAGCCAAACGCCCTGGAATGGGCATGATGCACTCACGAGGGCACAGGAAGAGGGGTGTCTCGGCCTCATTGAACAGGTCGTACATCTCGGTGCGCTTTTGACGACCGATAATCAGAAGATCACCAAAGCCCTCCGTCGCAAGAATCCCGAGCCGTGCACCCTTACGCTCGAGGATGGCATTGAGAGATACGGTCGAGGAATGAACGAGGCGCTCCAGATCCTTGAGCCTCTCGCCGCGCATGCTGAGAATCTTCTCCAGGCCGTTGAGAACGCCGATGGCAGGATTGGCTGGCGTGGATGCCACCTTTGTGAAGGACGCCGTATTTCCACTCTGATCGAGTGCGACCACATCGGTGAACGTGCCACCGATGTCTATTCCGATTGTCAGCGTCATGAGAGTGGTTACTCCACTTAGCGTGCTTTTGGATTCAGCGGGCGGCCGATCGCGTCGCCCGCAGGCGTTCGACCAGTGGCCACCAGATCACGGATGTGAAGGAGAGGATCGCGACGATCAGGAACGTCAGCGCGATCGGGCGCTCCAAGAATATGCCGATCGATCCATCCGACAGGATAAGCGATTGACGGAACGCATTCTCGAGGAGAGGGCTCAACACCACGCCGAAGATCAGCGGTGCTGGATCGTAGCTCAACTTCTGAAACCAATAGCCGGCAAGCCCCGCAATTCCCATGATCACAAGATCCGCTGTCGATCCCGACAGGCTGAAGGTGCCGATAACAGCGAAGGTTATGATGAGCGGGAATAGAAGATCGTACGGCACGCGGAGCAACTGCACCCAAATACCCACCAGCGGTAGGTTCAGAACGAGCAGCATCACGTTGCCGACATACATGCTGACGATGATCGCCCAGAAGAGATCTGGATGTTGATTGAGGAACAGCGGGCCGGGCTGCACGCCGTGAATCTGAAGAGCGCCCAGAAGAATGGCCATCACGGCGTTTGCGGGCAGCCCGAGACTGAGTAGGGGAATGAATGCGCCGGCCGTCGCGGCGTTGTTCGCGGTCTCAGGACCGGCGACACCTTCGATCGCACCCTCGCCAAACTGCTCCGGGTGCTTCGAGCGCCGCTTCTCGATCGCGTACGAAGCGAACGATGAGATCACCGCACCGCCGCCAGGCAGTATCCCTAGCGCAAAGCCAAGAATTGTCCCCCGTCCTATCGGTCCAATCGAGCGGCGCCATTCCTCAGAATTGGGGAGTAGATTGGAAATCTTCGTCTTGATGACATCCCGCATTCCGCGGCTGCGATCGGCGATGGTGGAAATAATCTCGCCGAGCCCGAAGATGCCGATCGCGAGCAAGGCCATGCTGATGCCATCCATCAGACTGAGGCTACCCGCCGTAAAGCGCCTTTCGCCGGTCGTCATATCCACGCCGACCGTACCGATCATCAGGCCGACGACGGCCATGATACCTGCCTTGCTGCGCGAGCCCGTCCCCAGAAACGCGAGCAGGAGCAGACCCAGTACCAGCAGCGCAAAATACTCAGGGGGACCGAACGCAATCGCCAGCTTCGATAATGGCGGCGCAAGCAGCATCAACCCCACAACTGCGAATGTCCCTCCGATGAACGAGCCAATCGCAGATATGCCCAAGGCTGCGCCCGCGCGGCCCTTGAGAGCCATTTTGTAGCCGTCGAGGCACGTTATGACCGACGATGCCTCGCCAGGGATCCGGATCAGGATGGATGTCGTCGAGCCACCGTACTGGGCTCCGTAGTAGATGCCAGCAAGGAGGATAATGGCTGAGGCTGGCTGGAGCTGGAATGTCACGGGAAGCAGGAGCGATATCGCACCCACTGGCCCCAGTCCCGGAAGGACACCGACCAGCGTGCCTATAAAGACACCGGTCAGGCAGAACATAAGGTTCTCGGCGGTCAAAGCGACAAGCGCATACTGCGCTACGGCTGAGAAGGTATCCATGGAACCCGTCCTATTCAGCCAAGCAGACCTGCCGGAAGCGAAACAGAGAGCAACCGATCGAATATCCAGTAGATCGGCACGGTCACAAACACCGCACACGCGATGGCGGCGACAATGCCCTTTCGAAGGACGAGCACATAGACGAGGATAAGGAATATGCCGGTCGATAGGAGGAAGCCGACTCGCTCGAAAGTCAGGGCGTATGCAAAATAGAGAGCGCAGAACACCGCAACCTGCGCGCCTTCCTCCCGGACGATCTCCACGATGAGCTTCGTATTGAAGCCTCCCCTGACCTGCTCGACGATCAAACCGACGGAGAGAACCGCAAGCAGCACGGCCAGGATGAGCGGAAACAATCCGGGTCCCGGACTATTCACCGTACCGATCGGCAGCGTGAGCGACCACGGGATCATTGCGGTAGCAATGGCGAGCACGAGCACGCCACTGCAACGATCCTTGTCGTCGGAGGGAGTCATTTTTTTGCAAGACCCATCGACGGCGCGAGCTCGCTGTACCAGGCTTGGCGATCGTCGAGATGCTTCCGCATTCCGGCTGCATCGACTTCGGCAGGAATGACCTCGAGCCGTGTGAACTGCTCTTCGATCTCTGATCTGTACTTAGCCATTGCCTTACGATGTGCATCGAGAAGCTTGGTCTTGACGTCGTCGGGAATGCCCTTGGGCGCCGCTAGGCCAAGCAGAAACGTCAGCTCCAGGGGTTGCCCGACTTCAGCCAGCGTAGGGATGTACGGCGCGCCAGCCAGACGTGTCGGTGCCGTGCTCGCAAGAAAGCGAATGCCGCTTCCAGGTTTCATGCCACCGATGACTGCGGGCACGGACATGTGCACTTGCCCGCCGAGAAGCGCTGCATTGGCTTCCGGACTCGAGCGAAAGGGGACATACTTCAGGCTTACGCCGACGTTTCGCCAGAGAAGCTCGGCAACGAAATGAGCCACTGTCCCCACACCATACGATGCGTACGTGAGCTTGCCCGGCTGGCTCTTGGCCGCCGCAACGAAGTCAGCGAATGTCTTGTACGGTCCATTCTCTTGCACGCCGAATAGAATGATCCCCTTTCCGTAGGCGAAGAGAGGATCAAAGCTTTCCAAGCTGTAACCCGGATCACCCTGCGCGATGCGCACGGTCACCATGGCGGAGTCTGTCGCTGCGAGAAGGGTGTAGCCATCGGGCTGAGCATCTGCCACGAACTTGGCCCCGACGGCCGATCCGGCGCCGGGCTTGTTGATGATCACGAAGGGCTGGCCAATGAATTCCGACCACTTGCTGCTCAGGAATCGTACGGACATGTCAGCGTTGCCGCCGGGAGGAAATGGAACGACTATTTGGATGGGTTTCGTCGGATAGGACTGCCCGAGCGCTGGCGCAGCAGGACCAAGCAGAGCGACACATCCAACCAAGAGAGCACGTACTGATAGAGCACACTTGAATACCCACTTCATAAATACCTCCTTCTGGTACGCCTCGCCGATGCATTACCTCACTGCTCTCGCGGGCACGCGGGTAGCGCTCTTGGTTCTGGAGCGGCCCGAATGCGGCGCGGGAAGCTGATCTGGATAGAGTCTGACGTGGGGGATGCCCCGGATCGCTTTGCGAATTATCTTCACGATCTCCAGCTGCCGGTCAGGTGCCATCCGATGGCGAAGAGCGGAAACGCTGATCGCGGCCACGATTCCGGAGTCATCGACGACGAGTACGCCAACACTGAAAATGTTGATGTCTGTTACCAGACCCTCATTGATGGCGAAGCCCAGTGATCGCGATCGCGCAATCGTCGAGCGAACCAGATCGGGGGTTACGCCTATCTTCCTCAGGCGTGCGGACGTGCGTTGGATGATGGCCTCGCACTCCTCGTCACTCATGTACATGAGTATCGCGAAGCCGGCCGCACCGGCGCCGAGCGGCCGACACGCGCCGACATCGAGTGTGAGAGCCCGAACGGGATACTCGCCTTCCTGGCGCGCAAGACAGATGGTGTCGTCTGCGCCCGAGTACATCTGCAGAAAGACCGTATCGTGGGTTTCCCTGGCAATCGTCTCGAGTGCTGGCTGAAAGAGATGGCGGATTGCAAACTGCTTGTACGCCATCGCGGCTAGCGAAATGAGTTGCGGTCCCATTCGATAGCTCTTATCGGCGTCGCGATGGAGGACCATTCCTTCGGCAACGAGCGTGCGCAGCATGCGGTGCGCCGTCGCTGGATGCAGGCCTAGATCCTTGGCGACAGCGCTGAGACGACATCCTCCCTCGCCTGCAGCAGACACGTAGCGGAGAACCTGGAAGCAGCGCTGAATGCTCTGCGCGCCTGCCGGCGACCCGGAACTGACTCTTCGTGATGTCTGTGAGGGCACGCCCGCCACCCCGCGAACTAATCCCAAATATTTCGACTTTCGCAAAAAGCCACTCCGCCACAAATGTGTCAAGTAGTAATATTCATTATCATATTATGATAACAACGAGTTGGATCAAATTCTCAGTCTGTGAAATTACGGCGTGATGGATTTGCAAGCAGAGCGACGCTTTTCAGCGCGACCCCGGCTGACTTCTACACCGAGATCAGCGACCTGAGCGCCGCACAAATTGCGTCGCGATCGCGCAGGCAAGTCCTGCACGAGAGAGGTGACCCGATATAAGGCCTGTATCTGCGCGGTACTTAGACGCTGGCTTGAAGCGGCAGTCTGATCATTCGCCCACTTGCGCCGGATTGCGCCACCGCAACGGCAATTTCCACACTCTTCATGCCATCATATCCGGCAGCCGCGGGCTCGCAGCGGCTCGCAATAGCGACGTGGAAATCATCGATCGTCCGCTTGAAGCAGTCGGACGTATCATGCTGGCTGATCTCATCAGCTTGGCCGTCAATCTGCACTCTGAGATCACCGACCAACCCTACGCGTGTCACGTTCGTGCCCGTAATGCGGCCTTGCGAGCCGCAGATCTGAAGATCGTTGCGAGCGAATGGAAGCAACTGGTCGGCTGTGACCTGAACCAACGCGCCGCAGTCCAGCTCAAACGTTGCCAGTGCCAGGTTGTCGAGAGCGGATCCCTCTTCAATCAACGTCTTTCCCGACACACTCACAACCTCGCGACCGGTGATGAAGCGAATGGCGTCGTATCCATGTATTGCTACATTGAAAATCACACCCAGTCCTGCCGCGTGAGCACTTGATCGCCAGCCGGCAAGCGGCCGGTGCCCAAGACCAAGCGACATATGAATCAAGCGCAGACGGCCGAGAGCGCCGGAGGCCAGCACATCGCGCGCAGCGCGATATGCTGAAAACTGGCGTCCTTGAAAATTGGTGGCCAGAACGACGCCAGCCCTCTTGCATTCCTCGATGATGCTCGCGGCGTCGCCAACGGTCATCGCTAGTGGCTTGTCGCAAAGAACGTGCTTTCCCGCGCGGGCGGCGGCACGCGCATGATCGGCATGAAGCACATTAGGGCTGGATATATAGACGGCATCGACGCCGGGATGCGCCAGAACGGCCACGATATCCGTGTAGTGTTCTTCCGCGCAATGCTTGTGCGCGAATGCGGCGACCTTGGATGGATCGCGACCACAAACGGCGACCAGAGATCCACCGGCGGCGGCAATTGCCGGTGCCATGACGGCGTCCGCAAACCGCCCAGTCCCTATGATTGCCCAGCCTGTCATGCTGATCTTCTCTCCGGCTTTCTTCAGAACGTGGCTTGCATCAAGATCTCGATGCTGGCGTCAGCTCATGGTGAGACCGCCATTCGGGCTGAGAACTTGTCCCGTGAAATACGAGCCTTGATCCAGCACTAGAAAGAGAACTGCATTCGCCATATCCCTCGGCTGACCCAGCCGACGGAGTGGCAGGCGCGCAATGTATTCGGCATCGATACCGGGCGCCGTGCTAAGCATCTCCGTCTCTGTCGCTCCAGGCGCGAGACAGTTGACATTGATACCCAGGGGGCCGAGTTCGATCGCTACTGATTTCGTGAGTCCTACCACCGCGGCCTTGGAGGCAACGTAGGCCGGCTTACCGCGACCCGTAATCCACTGCTGGGAGGCAACCGTCACGATCTTTCCCGATTTGGCCGCGGCCATGTGCGGCGCCACGGCATGGATCACGTTGAACGTGCCCGTCAGATTGACGGCCACGACCCTGTCCCAGGTTTCCCCCGTCAGGTCCAGGAGAGGCGTTCTGCTCGGGACACCCGCCGCAGTAACAGCAATATCGATTTTGCCATATCGCGTGATCACCTCCGCAACCGCCGCGTCGACCGCTCGACGGTCGGCGACATCGGCACTGAGCGCCAGCGCCCTTCCACCGGCGGCTGCTATTTCCGCAACGACACCTGCTGCGCGGTCCGGGTGTGGCGGCTCGTCGAGATGAATGATTGCGACGGTGGCTCCTTCCCGCGCGAGCGTTAAAGCGACTTCGCGTCCGATACCCTGACTGCCGCCAGTAACGAGCGCCACTTGGTCTTTGAGTCGACGATCCATCGCGCTGTCCCTTCATGGCTCCGGCCTGCAAGGGAAACGCTCAGACAGCATGATGTCAACATGCGACCTATAATTTCATATTATGATACAATGGCATACGAGGGGCGTGCCAGATCCGGCTCCTTCAGAAGCTTCGGGTGAAATCCACGAGCATCCGGCTCGAGTGAAGCAGTGCGTAGGTCGGTCGGGCGGGCGCATAAAGGCGAAGGAAACGCGGCAGGTAGCTCAAGCAAGCAGACGGAGCGCAGCCGCAGTCGCGCAACTCTCAGCCCGCCAGCATCGAGGCGGGCAACTTGGTTAGTCGCAGCTCGAGATCGAAGGTGAAGTTCTCGATATGCTGATCCGTCGCACGAATCGCTTCGGCGATATCGCGGTTCTCGATTGCGCGGACCATTTTGAGATGTGAGTCCTCGAAGGATTCCGGCGTGTGTCCCCTGAAGACCTGCGGATACCAAAGGATCGTCAGCCGCGGAAGCAGCGTGCGCATGACAGCGACGAGCGTCGAATGGCCCGATGCCTCACAGATCCCCAAATGAAACTTGAGATCGAGATCGATGAGCTTCATCGCATCCCGAGTCCGATGTGCTTCACGCATCTGCGCTGCAAGATCGCGCAGATGAGCGACAATTTTCGGGTCGCTCGCAAGCGCTGCATTCCCAATTGCGAAATACTCGACCTGCCGACGCAGCGTGACGATCTCCGCAATCTCCGTCTTGTCGATGCGCACGACCCGCGCCCCTGAATAGGGACGGATCTCGAGAAGTCCTTCCCGCTCGAGAATTCGAAGTGCTTCTCGCGCCGGCCCCCGGCTAACCCCAAGCTCCTGGGCAAGGTTACGCTCCTTGACGCGGTCGCCCCCGCCCAGCCGCCCCGCTGCAATCTGGGACCGCAAATGGTGGGCGATGCGGTCCGGGGTCGTTGATGTTGTCATTTCTCTCCCTCGAGCGTCTCCGGGTGCATCCATACCCAACGGTTTCGATTGTGTCAGCTTTCTTCCATTTGGTAGACCAAATATAACATTTGGATTGACAATAGTGCCAAGATGGAGACTAATTGAGGAGCCCGGCGGATTTAGGGGTGGGGGCTGATGGACTACACGCGCGTATTCGTTGGTGGAGTTTGGAAGAGCCCCTCCAGTGGCTCCTCCTTCGAGAGCATCGATCCCTACGCAGCTCGAGCCTGGGCTTCGTTTCCCGATTGCAATGATCAGGATGTCGATGATGCGGTGGCTGCCGCGAATTCCGCATTCGATCGTGAGCCTTGGCGGTGGGACAGCTTCCTGCGCGCTCGACTGATGTTTCGTCTCGCCGATCTGCTCGACCGGGAGGCGGAACGTCTCGGCGCCATCGAAAGTCGCGACAACGGCAAGACGGTGCGCGAGAATGTTGGACAGGCGCACTTCGCCGCCCGGGTATATCGGTACTTTGCCGGCCTCGCCGACAAGATCGACGGCCGTGTCGTCCCCCTTGATACGGCCAACACCTTCGATTTTACGGTGTGCGAACCCTATGGGGTCTGCGCCCTGCTGCTCGCCTGGAACTCACCCCTTCAGCTTCTCGCGAACAAACTCGCACCGGCTCTCGCTGCTGGTAACACGGTCGTCATAAAGCCGTCCGAGGTGGCGCCTGCCTCGGTTCTGGAATTCGGAAAGCTGATCGAGGAAGCTGGGTTTCCTCCTGGGATCGTCAACATCGTTACAGGGCTGGGGCCACGCGTCGGACGTAGACTTGCCGAACATCCCGACGTGGAGCTCGTGAGTCTGACGGGTGGCGTAAGCACCGGCCGGGCCATTGCTGCGATCGCCGCCCGAGCTCCCAAGAAAGCTGTTCTTGAGCTCGGAGGCAAATCTCCGAACATCATTTTTGATGATGCCGATCTGGACCAGGCCGTGAAGGGAGCGGTAGCCGGCATCTTCAATGCTTCAGGGCAAACCTGCATCGCCGGTTCCCGACTTCTCGTACAGGAGAGTATCGCTGACGAGATCATTGATCGATTGTCGGCACGCGCACGCATCATCCGTCTCGGTGATCCTGCCGATCCCACGACCGAGATGGGGCCTCTGGCAACAGAGCCGCACATGCAGCGCGTGCTGGGCTTCATTCAGTCCGCGGTCGAAGAAGGGGCGAAAATAGCGACGGGCGGCAGTCGTCCGACCCGCGACGGTCTTCGGCGCGGCTTCTTTGTCGAGCCGACCATCCTTACCGGCGTATTGCCTCACATGAGGATCGCGCAGGAGGAAGTGTTCGGTCCGGTGCTGAGTGTGCTCCGCTTTCAGAGCGAAGCGGATGCCATCGCCATTGCCAACCAAACTGAGTTCGGCTTGGCCGCGGGAATCTGGACCAGCAACCTTGATCGAGCCCTGACCGTTTCACGCGCGATTCGTGCTGGCACCGTCTGGGTCAATACCTACCGCTCATCGTCGCCAGCAGCCCCCTTCGGCGGTTTCAAGCGCAGCGGCCTCGGCCGGGAGCGCGGCAAGGAGGCACTTCTCGACTACCTGCAGACGAAGAATGTGATGATTGCGCTCGGCGCCGCCACCGGCAAGCCCCAGTCGAGACACGCATGAGCATCCCACCTAGCGTACTCGTAGGCGTAGATGTCGGTGGGACCTTCACCGACTGCATACTTATCGATGTTGTGGCAGAAACCATCCGCATCGCGAAAGTTCCGTCGACGCCCGAGGATCAATCGCTCGGCGTGGTCAGTGGGATCGATCGCTTCTTCGACGACAAAGAATCGTGGAAATTCGACGTACTTGTCCACGGTACGACCGTAGCCACGAATGCCGTAATCGAGCGCACGGGCGATGCCGTCGCGCTCGTTACCACCTTCGGGTTCGGTGACGTACTCGAGCTCAGGCGCCGCGATCGACCGCATCTCTTCGGATTGCACGGCACGTACGACCCGATCGTACCTCGCAATTTCGTGGCGGAGGTCAGAGAGAGGATTTCCGCGTCTGGCGAAACTGAAGAAGAGCCGGATCGCGAAGATCTCGACGCCGCCGTGGCTATGATCAGGAAAGCCGGCATCTCGTCGGTCGTTGTCTCCTTCATTAATTCCTACGCCAATCCGAAGAACGAGCTGGCGGCAGCGGCTTACATTCGCCATCAGGCGCCGGAGATCCAGGTCACCTGCGCCTGCGACGTGAGCCGGGAACATCGTGAGTTCGAGCGTACGTCCACGGCGACCGTCGATGCCTACATTCATCGCAAGATGAAAGGCTATCTGAGCGCGCTGAAGACGCGTGCGCGGGAGCGTGGCTTCGCCCAAGACATCTGGGTCAGCCAATCCAATGGCGGCCGCATGTCCCTGGAGGTTGCAGCAGAATCACCGGTCAAGACGCTCCTTTCCGGACCTGCCGCCGGCATCGTGGCCGGGCAGCACATTGCGCAGTTGGCCGGATATCGCAATGCCGTGACGATGGACATGGGCGGCACCAGCCTCGATGTGGGCGTGCTGGTCGACGGCCGGGTCGCCATGCTTCCGGAGCGCTCAATCGAGTTCGGCATACCCATTCGCTTGCCGATGGTCGACATACAAACCATCGGGGCCGGTGGTGGCAGTATTGCGCATGTCGACCTCGAAGGCCTGCTCGAAGTTGGCCCCGAAAGTGCGGGCGCCGTTCCTGGTCCTGCCTGCTATGCCAAGTCCGGGACACGCCCGACCATTACGGATGCAAACCTCCTTCTTGGGCGCCTCGGGGAGAGCAGGGCGCTTGGTTCCGGTTCCGCACTGAAGCTTCGGCGCGATCTCGCCGAACGCGCCGTTGTTGACGGAATAGGTTCACTTGGCGGCACGCCCATCGAACTCGCCAAGTCGATCGTTAACGTCGCTGTTCGGAAGATGGCTTCCTCATTGCGCCTTGCGACGACGGAGCGTGGCCTCGATCCTGACCAGTTCGTACTCGTCTGCTACGGGGGCGCCGGTCCGCTCCATGTTTGCGACGTCCTCAAGGAAGTACCGTTTCGAGAAGCGATCGTCCCCCTGCTTCCAGGGATTACCTGCGCACTCGGCTGTCTCATTGCGGAGGCAAAGTACGACTTCGTACAAACCGTCGATGCAAATCTGCACGATCTAGCCCCATCGGCAATTCCAGACATCATCGCCAGTCACGTTCGTGCCGGCAGCGCGCTTCTCCAACAGCACCAGATCGACGACGCCTCTTGCGCCGTTCTGGCCGAAGCCGAAATGAGGTTCCAAGGCCAGACGCATACCATCACCGTACCCCTTAATACCCAGGACCTTTCGGCAACCGCGATCCTCAAGGTGATGGAGGCAAACTATCTTCGCCGGTTCGGCCGCATGTTCTCCGGCAGAGCGCCCGTTGTCAGCTCGATCCGGACGACAGTTATCGGGCCCGCTCCTTCGCTCTCGCTCGAAACGCTCAGCACCAAAATCGCGCAGGATCGTCGCGCAGGAAAGCCAAGCGCCCCGATCATGTGGCGCGCCCTGCATCTCGATGGAGGCAGCGTCGAGTGTCCCGTGTACGCGCGCGACGATCTGCGGGTCAGCCAGGAAATCTTCGGCCCTGCCATCATAGAGCAGAGCGACACGACCTGCTTCATCGACAAGGGTTTCCGTGCGCGCGTCGACGAGCACCTCAATATCCGCATCCAGGCCGAACAGTAGAGGAGGCATGGTGCAATGACCGAGATGCGCCCATCAGGGCCTCAACAGGTAAGTGGGTCCGAGCGAACTCCTTCAAAGGGCTCCTCTCTCGATCTGACCAAACTCGCCCTGTTGCGCGGTGCTCTACGTGCCGCTGCCGACGAGATGGACACCATCCTGAAGCTGACCGCCTTCTCTCCAGTCATCGCCGAGGGCAACGATCGGGCGAGCGGCATCTTTCATCCGATCCGTGGCGGCGTCATCACACAAGGCGAGGATGGATTGCCTGGCTTTGTCGGGAACATGCAGTTCGCTGTGCAGCATGTTCTCTCCACGGTCGACGAGCTTGCCGACGGCGACGTGGTGATCGTGAACGATCCCTACGAATGCGGCACTCACCTTATGGACATGAAGCTCGTCGCGCCGGTCTTTGCTGACGGCGTTCTCGTCGCCTTCGTATCCAACACGGGGCACTGGCCGGATGTCGGCGGAAGTGTTCCCGGCGGATTCAGCGCGCGTGCCACCGAGATCTATCAGGAAGGCGTACGGATACCTCCCCTCAAGCTGATCGAGCGCGGGCATCTCAACCGAGCGCTGCGCGAGCTCATGATCACCAACATGCGGATTCCCGAGGAGCGGCTCGGAGATCTCGACGCCCAGCTCAATGCGCTGGAGAAAGGGCGCCAGCGCGTCGTCGAGATCGTGCAGCGGTTCGGATTGGAGACCGTTCGGCGCGGCATAGATGAACTCGCCGATCGCTGCGAGCAAGCAATGCGCCATCGGCTTCGTCAATTGCCGGAAGGCCGCTACGAGTTCGAGGACTTCCTGGACAATGATGGCATCGACGACACGCCGCTGACGATCAAACTCGCGGTCGTGATCCGTGACGGGACAATTCTGTTCGATTTCACGGGTTCCTCTCCCCGTTGTCGGGGGCCGATGAACAATCCGGCGAGTAACACGAAATCGGCGTGCTTCGTTGCATTGAAGCACGCCTTTCCCGACATTCCGATCAACGAAGGTGCGCTCCGGCCGGTAGAGTTCCGAATTCCCGCGGACTCATTCTTGTGCGCGCGCTTTCCTTCGCCGACATCGGGAAGCTCGGCCGAGGTATGTCAGCGCATCATCGATGCTTGCTTCGGCGCCTTCGCGCAGGCGTTCCCCAACCAGAGCTATGCGCAAGCGTTCTCTACGTCCGCAAACCTGGGTATTGGCGGCCTCGATCCAGCAACGGATCGACGCTACGTGCTCTACATCTATCTCGGCGGCGGACTGGGCGCGAGCGTTAAAGGCGATGGCCTCTCGAACTCGACCGCCACGCACAGCACGGCGCGCGTCGCGCCAATGGAAATCATCGAGCGCGCCTATCCGTTCCGCGTGCGGCGATATGCTCTGCGAAGGAATTCGGGCGGCCCTGGCCGCTTTCGAGGCGGGCTTGGCATCGTGCTGGAGCTTGAACTGCTACGCGGGGAGGCCGTCGCTTCCGTCGTCGCAGATCGCACCCGTCAAGGCCCGAGAGGTGCGCAAGGTGGTGGCGACGGCAGCCCGGCCAAATTCAGCTTCGTGTGCCGCAACCAGCTTCACGTACCGGCATTCGGTGGCAAGGACCAGGATATCAAACTCAGTCCCGGCGACCGCATCATTATCGAAACGCCCGGCGGCGGTGGCTGGGGTGCCTCCTCCGAACGGGCACGAGCGAGCATCGAGGCGGACATTGCTCGCGGCTACTACGACAGCGCCACCGCCAAGGCACTCTTTCCAAGAACACTCGCATGACGGAGACCACGATGACAGGGAGCTCTCATCCCGCGCCGGTAAAGGACCACGCCCAAGGCATAGCATACATTGGTGGCCGCTTTCTTCCTGCTGCCGAAGCCACGGTCTCCGTCTTCGACCACAGCTTCCTCTATGGAGACGGAGCGTTCGAAAGCATCGTTTTCCGGCGTCGCCGTTTCTATGCCTTCGAGCCTCATTACAACCGGCTCGTCGACTCCTGCCGCTACATCAAGCTCGACCTGCCGGAGGATCACGACGCGCTGCTCAGAATGGCGAACGAGCTCGTCCGCCGGAATGATGTCGACAACGGCTATCTCCGTATCGTCGTCAGCCGAGGTGAAGGATATCCCCTTTCGGACCCTCGCAAGGCGTTCAAGCCGATCATCGTTGCAACGATCCAGCGCGAGCCACCCAATAAGAAGCCTTCCAACGGAATCCGCCTGATCGTAGCGTCGACGCGGCGCACGCCTGCGGACTCCTTGGATCCGCGCGCGAAGCTCAACAACTACGGCAACCACATCATGGCAAAGCTCGAGGCTATCGGTGCCGGTGCTGATGATGCCATCATGCTCGATCGCAACGCCAATGTGGCCGAGCTACCGGGATGCAACATTTTCACCGTGTCCCGCGGCGTGGTCACCACGCCTCCCGCCGGCAGCATTCTTCTCGGCATCACGCGGGCAACTGCGCTGAGCCTGCTGCGTAGCGGTGACATAAAAGGTGTCGTCCAAGCACGAGAGGCGCACCTCGGCCCCCTCGATCTCTACGCAGCCGATGAAGTCTTCGTCACCGGAACAGGTACCGGCATTGCTTTCGTTTCCGAGATCGATGGTCGCAAGATCGGCGAGGGGAAGATGGGGCCCATCGTATCGCAGCTCTCCACCGCATACGACAACGCACTCGAACGCGGTGACAATTTCATCCTTGGCGGTAGCTCTAATTAGGGAGTGCAGTAGTCATGAAGCCCACAGGTTTCATTCGGAAGTCCATGAGGCGCGCCGCATCGCTGTCATTCGCAGCGTTGGCGACGATACTTTCGGGCCAGGCGCACGAGGTCCAGGCTGCGGATCCCATAAAAATCGGTGTCACGCTGGCCATGTCTCCTCCCGGGTCGGTCATCCAAGGCACACAGTTGCGCGATGGTCTCAGCATCGCGCTCAAGATGATCAATGATCAAGGCGGCGTCCTCGGTCGTCCCGTAGAGCTCATCTACGAGGACACGCAGGGCATTCCGGAGAAGGCGCGCGCAGCGGCCGAAAAGCTCATCACCAAGGATGGCGTGGTTGCCATCACTGGAGAGCATCAGAGCTCGAGCGGGCTTGCTGCGATCGAGGTCGCACACCGCTATCACATTCCCTATCTCAATTCGAATGCATGGTCTGATGCCATCCGTTCGAAGGGCTATCCAGAGGTCTTCAACCCCGGCAACTACAATACCCGCGTCGCATTGGCCGTTGCCGAGGTCATGGCGGATCTGAAATTGAAGCGGATCGTTGCGATCGCAGAGAAGACCGATTACGGCATTGGTCTCGCCGAGCTCATTCGCGATCTGCTAAAGGAGCGGTCGCCCGGCACCGAGTACAGCTACATAACCGTGGATCGCGCCGGCAAGGACTTCTTGCCCGTCATCCTGCCGCTGCGTGCTAACCCGCCGGACGCCATTGTGCAGCTTCTGCTCCCTCCGGCAGCCTATATCATGATCAATCAGCTGCACGAGCAGGGCGTCGCGCCAAGCAGCAAGACTTGGCTCTACGAGGCCTCAGGCGTCGCCGACTATCCGGATTTCTGGAAGAATGTGCAGGATGCCGCCAAGGGCATGCTGACCTTCGGCCTCTATCATCCGGAGATGCCCCTGTTGCCGCTTGGCAAGTCGGTTGCCACAGCCTATCAGGCTGGCACCAATCGGCCCCTCAACCGCCTGATGTTCCAGGGCGCGGATAGCCTCTTCCTGATTGTGGAAGCGATCAAGGCGGCAGGCTCCACGAAACCCGATGCCATGATCGCTGCGCTGCAGAAGACCGAGTGGGTCGGGACCCGCGGAACTGTCACCTTCTCTAATGAAAAGGGCTTCAAGTTCCAGCAGTGGCTCAACGTACCCTACGTCACACTGCAGGTAACGAAGGTCAATCAGCCGATCGACGAGATGCAGCTTGTACAGGGACCGGGCAAACCGCTCGATCCGGCGAAGCTCACCAAGGCAAAGTGATCCTCTAAGCTGGCGCATCGATCTTCGGAGCACGCGACGTTGTCGCGTGCTCCGAATGGAGACTTGAATGCTCGTCGCCGATCTCGTGATCAATGGCCTCATTATCGGCTTTCTATATGCGCTCATGGCGATCGGCTTATCGCTGATCTTTGGCGTCCTCAGGATCGTCAATTTCGCACATGGCGAATTCTATATGGTCGGCGCGTACGCCTACTCTCTCATCACGCTGTCTTCCGGCATCTCCCCGTGGTTCGCACTTCCGCTTGCATTCTTGGCTGGAAGCCTCGTCGGCCTCGTCAGCGAGCGGCTGCTTGTACGCCCGCTCTATGCCGGCTACGCGAACTGGGGATTCATGCGCGACGAGTATGCTGTCATCGTTACCTTCGGCCTGTCGCTCCTCCTCATCAGCCTCGCCGATAAGATCATCGGCCCCTTCTCCTACCGTGGACCGACACTCCTTCCGCCCAGCCGGATAGAGCTTGGGCCCTTTCTGCTCAACGGCAACCGCCTTCTGGCTGCGGCACTGGGCATTGCCATTCTGGCCATCGCGGTTGGCTTCGTGCGCTATTCCTATTGGGGCAAGCAAATTCAGGCTGTCGCGCAGAACCGCCTCGGGGCGTCATTGGCCGGCGCGAATGTCAACGTCGTCAGTAGCCTGGTGTTTGCCATCTCGGGCGGTCTGGCGGCGCTCGCCGGTGCGTTGCTTGCTCCCTTCATTGCAGCGACGCCCGACGTCGGTTTGTTTCCCGCAGTCAAATCCTACGTGATCGTTGTCCTCGGCGGTCTCGGCTCCATCCCGGGAAGCATCGTGGCGAGCCTTCTTCTCGGGGTCGTGGAAAGTCTCGCGGCTGTCTATATCTCCTACGACTATCGCGACACGTTTGGATTGGTTGTGCTGATCCTGGTGCTGCTCTTCCGGCCACAGGGCCTTTTTGGCCAGAAGGGACGCGAGGTCTGATCGTGGATACCAGGCGTCGCCTGAAACTCGAGCTTCGGGTTGCTGCTTTCCTTCTGGGCATCATTGCACTCATACCGATGGTCGTGAGCAACGACTACTGGCTCGGTGTACTTATTGTGTCTATGTACTTCGCAATGGTTGCAACCGGCTGGAATATCCTTGCCGGATACACGGGCCAGTTTTCATTCGCCCCAGCCACTTTCGGCATGCTCGGAGCTTACGTGACGGGTCTTGCCGGCTTCCACTTCGGGCTTCCGGCTTTCGCAGGGATTCCTGCGGCTGTCGTTGTCAGCGCGATGATCGGCTTTTTGCTGGGGCGCATCGTTCTGCGCCTGCACGGTCCTTATCTCGCCCTGACGACTCTCGCGTTTGCGGAGGTGGTACGCGCGGCCATCAGCAATTCCATGACCATCACGCGCGGCGATCTCGGGCTCAATGTCGAAGCCATTCCAGTCTCTCGTGTCGGATACTACTATTTCTTTCTCGGTGCTCTCCTTCTCGTCGTCTCTATGACGTTTGCGCTTTTGCGCTCGAGAGCAGGCCTCTTTCTTCAGGCAATCCGAGATGATGAGATTGCAGCATCGAGCCGTGGCGTGAACGTGGTCACCTGGAAAGTCGTGGCCTTCACGCTCAGCGCTGCAATTGGCGGACTCGCAGGGGCGCTGTATGCGCATTTCGCCCAATTGATCAGTCCGGAGCTCGGCCTCCTTTCTCAGAGTGGCATGATCGTGAGCATGGTGGTCATCGGAGGCATGGGCTCTCTCGTCGGCCCACTGGCAGGCGCCTTTTTGGTATACTATTTGTCAGAGTTTCTACGTGACGCGGGCGGCTACCAGCACATCGTCTTCGCTCTGCTGGTGATCATCTTCGCAAGATTCTTCAGGGAAGGTCTCTGGGGATTCACGCGTGCGCTCACTCCCGTCACGGCGATGCCATCGGGGACTGCGGCTGCAGCCAATTCCAAATCCGACGGCGATCGATCAATCTCGACAGCACGCGTTGTGCTCCCTGACGCGTCGACGTCATCGCCCATCCTGGGCGTTGAGACCCTCAGCAAGAGCTTCGGCGGCCTGCAAGCAGTCAAAAGCGTATCGTTCGACGTTGCGGAGGGTGAGATCGTCGGCCTGATAGGGCCAAACGGATCGGGGAAGACGACGCTGCTCAACATCCTGAGCGGTCATTATCGCGCAGATACAGGAATCGTGCGCCTCGACGGTCAAGCGGTACAGAATGCCCGCACCAACGAGTTGGCAGGCAAAGGCCTTCTACGGATGTTCCAGTTGACGCGGATCTTCCGTCGGATGTCGGCGTTCGACAATCTCATGGTTGCGGGGCGCGCTCTCGGGTTGGACGAGGGCGAGGCTCAGAGGCGCGCAAATGCACTACTCCAGGATCTGGGGCTCACAGGGGTGGCTCATCTCGATGCCGGGCGGCTGTCTGGTGGGCAAGCAAAGCTTGTCGAGTTTGGCTGCTGCTTCATCGTTCCGCCGCGCGTTGTATTGCTCGATGAGCCGTTCGCCGCCATCCACCCGACCATAAAGGACGTCATGGCGAAATTTATCCTCAAGCGGAATGCTCTGGGGCAGACATTCGTTATCGTAAGCCATGACATGCCGATCATAGCGGAGCTTTGCACCACGGCTGTCTGCATGAACGCAGGAGAGGTGATAGCTGCCGGCAAAACGCGTGATGTCTTGAGCAATCCGCTCGTGATCGAATCCTACCTTGGCGAAGAGCATGACCGCACTACTCACTCTTGATCACGTTACGGCAGGCTTTGTCTCCGACATCGACATCCTCCAGGATGTCTCCCTCGAGGTCGCCGAGGGCGGCATCACCGGACTCATCGGGCTCAATGGCGCGGGGAAGTCGACGATCATGCGGACCATATGCGGCTTTCTAAAGCCGAGGTCCGGCCGAATTTTCTACGGTGGTGACGACATCACCGGCATTGCCCCGCATTCTGTCAGCCGGCGGGGCATGTGGTACATACCTCAGGAGTCGAGTCTCTATTCTCAGATGACCGTCAGCGATAACCTGTCACTGCCGCTGCATCATCTCCGCCGAAATGGCGTATTGTCTCGTGACGAAGTGAACCGTCGCCTCGAAGAGGCAACGACTCGATTTCCGGTACTCAAGGCCAAGTGGTCTGCCCACGCGGGCGATCTCAGCGGTGGACAACAGAAGCTCGTCGAGTTTGCGAAGGCTTTCGTCATTCGCCCGCGCCTCTGCCTCATAGATGAGCCCAGTATCGGCCTCTCACCCAAGGTGGCTGCCGAGATCTATGACTGCATCGACACGTTTGTGTCGGACGCGATGACCGTGCTCCTGGTTGATCACAATGTCAGGCGCGTCGTGAGGACAGCGCATCATGTATATGTCCTGAGCCTTGGCCAGA
>CAUJKI010000585.1 GCA_963205015.1 Pseudomonadota bacterium | reverse complement strand
GTAGAGCAGGCTGAACACAAACAGGGCAACGATCCCCATGACGGGGATCGTCGAGATGATGCGCCGCGCGACGAAGCCGAGCATATTCGGCTCCTATCTAGGCTTTCTCGACATTCCAGAAGAACGGCAACGGGCCGCCGGTCACGCCGCTGATGTTGCTCCGCCAAGCCTGATAGCCGTAGTAGAAGCCATTGGGAATATAGACGACCGAGTCCATCGCCGCCTTGTTGATCCGGCCCATTGCTGCCTTCTCCTCGTCGACATTCTTGGCCTCGAACCAGGATGTGATCTCCTTCTCGACGATCGGATCGCTCGGCCAGCCGAACCAGGCGTTGTCGCCCGTGGCGCGCAGCGCGTTGTAGCTTGCGGGCGTGGCGCAGTCGGCGCCCGCGTGCCAGGTGTGGAACATACCCCAGCCGCCCTGGCCCGGCGGCGACTTGGAGGCGCGGCGCTGGCCGACGGTGCCCCAATCGGTCGCGACAAAGTCCACTGTCATGCCGATCTTTTTCAGGAGGTCGGCGGTGACCTCGCCCATGGCTTTGAGCGGCGCCTGGTCCTGCGCCACGACGCAGGTGACCGGTTGGCCGGAGTAGCCTGCTTCCGCGAGCAGCTTCTTGGCAGCGTCGATGTTGCGCGGACCCTTGAGAACATCGCCGCCTTCCTCCGTGTAGTACGGCGTGCCTGGTGTGAAGAAGCTTGGCAGCGGCTTCCACAGGCTGTCGTCGCTGCCGACGACGGCACGCATGTAGTCTTCCTGGCTGAGCGCCATCTGCACGGCCTTGCGGACCTTCAGGTTATCGAATGGCGGGTGCAGATGGTTCAGGCGGAAGGAGCCGACGTTGCCGAGCGGATCGGCGATGTCGACCTTGATATTCCTGTTCCGCTTGAGAATGGGGATGAGATCGGGGATAGGCGTCTCCCACCAGTCGATCTCGCCGCTCTGCAGTGCGGCTGAAGCCGTCGCCGGATCGGGCATGATCACCCATTCGAGACGATCGATCTTGATGACCTTGCCGCCGGAGAGCCACGATGCCGGCTCCGACCGCGGCTGATAGTCAGCGAATTTTTCGAACACGGCCTTGGCGCCCGGCACCCATTCGCCGCGTGCGAACTTCATCGGGCCGCTGCCGATGTATTCGGTGATCTGCTTGAACGGATCGGTCTTGGCGATGCGCTCGGGCATGATGAAGGCGATCGGCGTGTTGTTCTTGCCGAGCGCGAACTTCATCTTCGGGAAGGGTTTCGACAGCACCCACTTGAAGGTGCGGTCGTCGACGGCGGTCAACTCCTTCTCGATGGCCTTGATCATCTGGCCCATCGGATCGCGCACGGCCCAACGCGAGAGGGAGGCAACCACATCCTTGGCGACAACAGCTTCGCCGTCGTGAAATTTCAAGCCGGGGCGCAGCTTGAATGTCCAGGTCAAGCCATCACTCGAGATCTCCTCGCTCTCGACCATCTGACGCTGCGGCTCGAGCTTGCTGTCGACGCCGTAGAGTGTGTCCCAGACTAGTGCCGAGGCGTTGCGTACGACGTATTGCGTGCCCCAAATGGGGTCGAAGTTCGCGAGATTGGCTTGCGGAACGAATTTCAGGGTTTTTCCCGCCGCCTGGGCGATTGCAGGTGCGGCGATGCCGCCTGACGCCGCGAGTGCGCCGGCGCTCAACGAAGATTTGAGAAAATTTCTGCGGTCCATCGGTTCGAACTCCACCTTGGCCAAGCTTGCGTGCGGATCGGGTCTGCTGAGTTCTTCACCCGGCCGAACATTCGCCAAAAATGGCGGCAATCACGGACGTACGCGCGTCATCGTGCGCAGGAACATTTCGCACTGCACCATGACCGAGCGTCAAGGTATGTGGGCTGGGCAATGTGCTGCTTGATTGGGCAGTGGGCACGTTCTGCGATCAGCGCCGGTATCTCCAACGCTTCCACCACCTCGATGCAGCGAGACGTAACTGCGGAAAGCTCGAGCCGCGTGCGGGGACGATCTTAACGCCGGTGTCGGCCGTCACTGGGGATCAAATGATTGAGTAGCGTTCAGCCTCGTTCTCCTGGTACGCGGCGCGTCCCTGCAGGCGGAATGGTGTGCGGCGGGTGCGAGCTTTCGCCCATTGCGACGGTATTTGCCGTTGTGCCGTTGAGGCCAAGGAGCGAAGTGGCATAGTTTGTACGAGTGTTTCGCGCAATGGCGCAGCACCTGAACTCGAACGTGAGACGCATGGCCAATCCATATGAAACGTTAGGCGTGGCACCGGACGCCAGTCCGGATGACATCCGTAAGGCGTACCGCAAGGCCGCCAAGGAAACGCATCCTGACCTCAACCCGGGTAATCCGGCCGCGGAAAAGCGCTTCAAGGAGATCGCTTCTGCCTATGACATCGTTGGCGATGCGGACAAGCGAAAGCGTTACGATGCCGGTGAGATCGACGAGACGGGCGCCGAACGCCAGCCAGAGCGGCACTTCTATCGCGAATATGCCGAAGCCGATCCGAACATGCGCTATCGCCGGCGCGGAGAGCAGACCGCAGGACAGGGCAACGGCACGGGTGATGTCGACTATGACATATTCGCCGATCTCTTCCGCGGGCGTGGCGAACACGGAAACTTTCGCGTGCCGCCGCAGGATGTGCGCTACACGCTCGAGATCGACTTTCTCGACGCGGTGAACGGCACCCACAAGGTGGTGGTGATGCCGGATGGCAAGGCGCTGGACATCACGATTCCTGCTGGGATCAACAATGGCCAGGTACTGCGTCTCAAGGGGCAGGGCGTGCCGGGTTCCGATGGCAGGCCAGGGGATGCCTATGTCGAGATCTCTGTTCGGCCACACGCCAGATTCAAGCGCGAGGGGGATGACATTGTGAGCACGCTCCCGGTATCGCTCGGCGAGTCGCTGAACGGCACGAGTGTGCGCATCGACACGGTGGACGGGCCGGTGGATGTCAAAGTGCCCAAGGGCGCCCAGGAGGGTACGAAGCTGCGGTTGCGCGGCAAGGGCGTGTCACGCAAGGGGGGCGGGCGCGGCGATCAACTGGTCGACATACACATCGTCCCGCCGGAAGGTGCGGACGAGGCGCTGGCCCAGTTCATGGCAGAGTGGGAAAAGACGCATCCGCAAAACCCGCGCGGGAAGGGCGCAGATTGACATGATCCGCGAAACCGAGCTCATCGCGCAATTCACTTATCTGGAACGGCATGTTCTGCTGGCCTGGATCGAGGAGGGAGTCATCGTACCGCACCGCGACGAGCAGGGCTATCTGTTCGATCAGATTGATGAGTCGCGTGTGGCACTCGCTTGCGACCTGCATTACCGCATGGGCCTCGAGCACGCGAGCCTTCCCGTCATCCTGTCTTTGATCGATCAGCTCCATGACGCCCGGCACCACCTTCGGAAGCTGGTGCGCGCGGTAGCCGAGCAGCCTGAGGCGGTGCAGCAGGATATCACCAGCCGGATCGTCGGCGGTCGCATATCCGAAAACGACTAGCTCGCAGCGGGGTGCGGCAATCGGTGGTGAACCACCCGCTTTCCGGCCCCGATGAGCACCACGCGGATGGGATGACCATCCGCGTAGCGGCGCTGCAACATCCGATGCAGGTTCATCGGATTTATTCCGCGGCATCCCGATGTGCGCGTGCCAGACGGATCAGCGCGTCGTCGTCTACGGGCTCGATCGGCGTGAAGTCCTGATGGGCGATGAACTCCGGCCGTGTTGGCTTGCGGATGTAGTTCGAGACCGCATTGAGCGTCAGATACACGATCTTGCGCGGATAGGGCGTGATGTTGCCGGCGGAACCATGAACGAGGTTGCCGTGGAACATGAGCATGCTGCCGGGCTTCCCGGTCGGCGCCACGATGCCGCCCTGCTTTACAAGTCGCGAGACGGTCTCTTCATCGAGCGTCCACAGCGGATAGGAAGTCGTCTCGAGATCATGCGAGGCTTGGAGATCGCCGGCGTTCTGGCTGCGTGGCACCAGCATCAGAGGGCCATTGATCGGCATCACCTCATCCAGAAATACCGAGATGTTCATGGCGCGCGGCTCCGGCATGCCGTCGTCGCGTTTCCAGGTGCCGTAGTCCTGGTGCCATTGCCACACCTCGCCGGTAAAGGCGGATTTGGCGTTGATCTTGTACTGATGCATGTAGAGCTTCTCGCCGAATACCTGCTCGACAGGCTCGATCATGCGCGGGTGCCTGCCCAGGAGACGGAACGCTTCGTTGTACGTGTGTGCGGCGAAGGCCGTACGTGGGGCACCGGTCTTTTCTCGCCAGATTTCAGGCCGATGCTGCGTATAGATCGCCTCGGCTTCGCGACGAAGGAGATCAACTTCCTCGGGGGTGAACAGCTCCGGCAGCAGTAGCCAGCCTTCCGTGTGGAACTGATCGAGCTGCTCCTTGGTGAGTTTCATGGCTTCCTCCTGATTGTTGATGTGGTTCTTGTTGTTGGCGGCCGTTCATGCCGCGTCCTGCAAGGACTTCAGTCGTTCTTCCGTTACCCGGCCTGCGGTGAGGGCATGATCGCGGGCCGCCGTTTCGGCGGAAGAGGCGTCGCCGTTGAGCACGTGCTCCGCGATGGCCCTGTGCTCGGCCCACACGCGCGTACGATTGGCTGGGTCGGTCAGCACGGCTGCCATAGAGCGGCTCATGTGCGGCCATTGGGAAGCGGCCATCTCCTCGATCGCCGGATTGCCTGACAGGCGATAAAGGGCGCGGTGGAAATCGGTGTCTCGTGCGATGAGATCGGAGAGGGACGTTTGAGCATTGATGCTGTTGCCTGCGGCGAGGGCTGCTTTGAATGCACGACGATTGGCGGCGTCAGTGCCTGTGCGCGGGGCTGCAAGCCGCGCCGCGAGACCATCAAGCGCGCTGCGCACCTCATAAAGCTGACGGATGCGCACCGGATCAAGCGGGGTGACCTGAAAGCCTTTCCGCCCACTTTCAATCACCAGGCCCTGCAAGCGGAGAAGATGCAGCGCGTGGCTTACCGGCTGGCGCGATACGCCGAGCTGCTCGGCGAGCTCCTGCTGCCGGATGCGGTAACCCGGCGCCAGAGTGTGGTCGACGATGGATGCCAGGAGCCGGTCGTAGACCTGCTGGATCAGGCTCGGTGCGACATCCAATGGCAGCATGAGCACGGCCTTTACAAATTCAGAATTCCGAATTCTATGTGAGGACTTGCCGAGGAGTCAAACTTCTTTGCAGCGAGGAACGGGAGAGCCAGCCAATGCATCGAGCGCCGATCACCCCTCAAATGCTGTGCAGGGCGCGGGTGGCGTCCGCCGCCATGCGGGTAATTAGAGAAGCTGATTGCCTGCCGGTGCTGTCTTCGACACCCTTGAGCTGCAGAACGAGCCTGATTTTGAGGTGCGCGGCGTCATGCAAACGATGCACCATCCAAGCAATGGTCAATTCAAGATGCCAACGTGGCCTGTACTGCATGGTGGCAGCGCGCCTGCGTTGAAACCAGCGCCGCTGCTGGATGTGTTGAGCACTTGGCTTGGGATGGATGGGGTCCAATTGACCGAACTGCGTCAGGCCAGGGTCATCGGAGAACCGCCGGCAGCATAGTGCCAACTGGCTCGTTGTGATCGGCTGCGTGCAGCGTCCGGCGCCCCTGCTGTTGTTGGCTTCTGGAGCGTGGTCATTACGATGCCCGAGGTGCTCCTCAGCCTCGCGCTGACTATCTTCGTCGTGCGACGTATCATCGAGGTCCGAGCTATCTGATGCTCGCGACGCGCGCCTATCAGCAGGCCGGCGAAGTAGGGATTATGCCTTTCACTCAGCGGTCGCCGCACTAATGCTGGTGCTGACGCTGTTCGTGATGTGGTTCGGTTCGTGCTGTCCCGGAATCGGCGATCGGCCCGTCGCGCCATGTGCGCAATGTGTGGTATGGCTTCGGCTTATAGTCACATGGGCCTCGCGTGGGGGCCCACAACCGGACGCCTTCTGAACGGGATGCTGACCGACCTCAAAAGCCAATATTGACATGTCGGCCTACCGCGCGGATCGCTTCTAATCCGAGCATGAGACCCCAATGGAATTGCGGCAGCTGCGTTTCTTCATCAGGACTGCAGAGCTTGGCAGCATCAGCAGAGCCGCGATGGAACTTCGCATTGCCCAGCCTGCGTTATCCCGGCAGATGCGCAGTTTGGAGGAAGCGCTGGGAGTGCAGTTGTTCGTCCGGGATGGGCGAGGTGTGGCGCTAACGGAAGTTGGTTCGATTTTCTACGATGAGATCGCTGGTATCCTTCGGCAGCTCGATAACGTCTGCGTTGCGGTTCGCGAGCACCAGAACACTCCCTCCGGCGAGATACGAGTAGGCGTTTTTCCCAATTTCGGAGCGAGCTTTACTGCCGATCTTATGCTGCTCTGCAAAGAGCGGTTCCCAAACGTTCGGTTAGTGCTCTTCGAGGGCTTCTCCTACCAGATCGCCGGGTGGATACAAAGCAAGCAGATTGATCTTGGCTTCGTCTATGATGTCGAGACGTACCGCCATCTGACCGCCGAGTTCGTATTTCGAGAAGTAGGCTTCCTGGTTGGGCCTCCCCAAGGATGGCCGTTCGGCGCCACTGTGCCCTTCAGCGAATTGAGTAGAGGCCAAATCATCACCCCGGCGCCACCTAGCAATACGCGCCGTCGCATTCAAGCTGCTGCTGCCGAGACAGGCACCGAGGTCAATTTTTCTTTTGAACTCGACTCACTTGTGGCGATCAAGCGCATGGTGATGCTGAATCACGGGTGGAGCGTCTTTACTTACGCTTCCGTATGGGAGGAAGTCGAGGCTTGCCAATTGGTGGCAGCAGAAGTGATTTCACCCGCCATTACTTTTGACCTTGCACTCGTGAGTGCCTATGGCGCGATGTTGCCGGCTCCTGCCAGGCAGGTGATCGAACTCTTCAAGGAAGCCGTGAGCAGGGCCGCTGGCCAGAAGAAATGGGTGGGCGAGTTTATTGTACCTGAAGGATGATCGGTGCTGGTGGCTACGCTAAGCCGGAACTGTGAGCAGCCCCCCGGGCGCTCTTATCAATCCTCGCTCTCCCGCCCTGCAGGCCAAACGTACGGCACTTCCTTCTGAAAGCCGTGAGGGATACTTGCCTCGCAGCCTCGAGGATACCCGGATAGCGTCCGATCGCGCGCGTAAAAGCGGTAGGCGTAGTCCGGCGGGAAGAGATCGTAATGGTTTGGGACGCCGAGACATGCAGCTGCGTGCGCCGGCCAGTCACTTTCATACATGATGCCGCGCGCGAGTGCGATCAGATCGGCGTCGCCCGCTTGCAAGATGCTCTCGGCATGATGGGGCGACGTGATCAGACCGACAGCAATGGTTTTGATGCCGGCCTCGCGGCGAATACGCGAGGCATAGCTCACGTGATATCCCGGAACACGCGGGATAAGCGGAAAGGCGCTGTCGCCCTGCAGCCCGCCCGATGAGCAGTCCACCATGTCGATCCCGCGGGCTTTGAGTTCGATAGAAAGTGCTACGGAATCCTCAACCACCCACTCCCCGCCTCGCCCATCCACAACTGACATTCGGAAGAACACAGGCCGATCAGCCGGCCAGGCCGCCCTTACCACCTCGGCAACCTCCAGCGCAAACCGTATGCGGCCGGCCCGATCGCCACCGTAGGCATCTGTCCGCTTGTTGGCGACAGGCGAAAGGAATTGATGGATTAGATAGCCGTGGGCGCCGTGTATCTCGCATACATCATAGCCGGCGTCCGTCGCGCGTTGCGCCGCAAGGCGCCAGGATCCGATCACATCCCGGATCTC
Source organism: Pseudomonadota bacterium (assembly GCA_963205015.1). GTDB lineage: Bacteria > Pseudomonadota > Alphaproteobacteria > Rhizobiales > Hyphomicrobiaceae. The sequence goes on along the minus strand of CAUJKI010000585.1, from coordinate 630 downwards.
CGAGATGCTTAATTCGTGCGGAACATGAGCACCCGGACCGGACGGGACTGGCGAAGGCGCAATCCCTGTCCACGGTGGAAGGCCAACAGCCGCATCCTCTTCTGTCAGCGGCTTCCAGTTTCTCGTTGCGCCGTGGCACGAGGCCTTGCGACCGGCATGGCCGAGTTGGATGGCCGGAACGGCGCCGAGGGATTTGAGAAATTCCGTGATGCGCCGATACTGGGGAACATGTGCGTCTGAATAGATGCCCGCACATGCGTGTGTCTTACGGCCCCGCGCTTCGACGGCCGTTTCGTCGCCAAAAATCATCCCGGCACCACCCATCGCGAACTTGCCGAGATGTACGAGATGCCAATCGGTCGGCTTGCCATCTACTGAACGATACTGACACATCGGAGATACAACCACCCGGTTGCGGACGGTCAACCCGCGAAGCGTCAAAGGTGTGAAGAGGAGCGGCAATGCCGGCTTCGTGCAAGCGCTGTGCTGTTTTGTCGGTTGCATGAGTTCTTCATCGCACCGGGAGTTCAAGGTGGTAGAACAGCGCCGCTAGACGCGGCTTACCCACGGAGCAGGTCGTCTCTTCCGCCGGAATGCGCCCTCAACTCCCGCGCTGTCCTTCGCTGAGCG
>CAUJKI010000584.1 GCA_963205015.1 Pseudomonadota bacterium | reverse complement strand
TTCGCGGATCTGACGGCGCGCTATCCGGCGCACCTGCACATCAATCTCGACCCTGCATGGCGGAGCCAGGGCATTGGGGCGCGCCTTGTCGAGACATTCGCCGGGCACGCCGCCGCGCGTCGGGTGCCGGGTGTGCACATCGTCACCGGGGTCGGTGTGCGGAATGTCCGCTTCTACGAACGCTGCGGGTTCGTGCCGATGCGCGAGGTCGCATGGAATGGCGGCGCCGTTCTCTTCATGGGCCGCGACTTTGCGACGGGGTAGGGTCCAGTCTCTACCAGCAGGGCTCTCCGAAGGCAGCGGCCTCGCCCCGGTCGCCCCAATACCGGCAGAAATCCGGCGAGAGCGGTGTGTGATCACGCCTGTGATCCTGGAACGATACAGGTTCCGCCTCCGGCGTCACGCCTTCCGCGACATGAATGTAGTGCCGGCGTGGTGGCCGCTTGCGATGGGGGAGTTGGGCTTGATGGACCGGGCGAATTCCGTGGGGCCTCACGTGCGGCCGTCCGGGACGGACCTTGTTGACCTCGACGAGGGGTCTGATGCGGCCAATCTGGCTCGGCCGGAACGTACGGAGTTGCCCCATGCTGCGGCCGAACGCGCCGCTCCGGCCTTGAGCCGGCGTGAACATCGAAGCACTTGTCCCGTGGGCTAGCGTGCCGATGGGCGCTAGCGAGGCTGCTAGCAGAGCGTCCGAGTAGATCATTCCGCTCATTGCTAGGAAAACCGCGATTGCTGCCTTTTGCATGACGTGTAGCTCCCGGATATGCAACTGTAAGTTGCATGATTCGGTATGGAGCGCGCAACAAAAAAGCAGGCGCAGCGTTGCGCGCTGCGCCTGCTCATCGTCATTCCTTGAGACTAGCAGTAATCCCAGTATCCCTCGGTCTCGTCGGGATCAGCCCAGTACCAGCAGACGCCGTCGATCGGCGGCTCGTCGGCATAGGCATAGTACGCGGATGCGGCGAGTATCGTGCCGAGCGTGATGCCACCGATGACATAGCCGTAGTACGGGCGGCGATGCCATTTGCGGTAGGCAACATGGTGCCGCCCGCTCCAACGCTGGACGCCGGAAGGCCGGAAGCCGCGACGACTCACGGTGGCGCGATCGGAACGCACCGCGCCTCGACCGAACCCCGAGTTCGCGCGGAAGGCCTGGCCCGGCGCGACACCGCGGAACTGACTAGAGCGGCTGATCGACGAGCCGCGGAACGAGGAGCCGGAGCGCCCGATGGCGCCGCTGCTGCGGAACGAGCGGCCGGCACTTCCGAAGGAGCGGCTACCCCCGGAGAAGGAACGACCGCCGCCAGAGCTGATCGATCGGCCGCCGCCGCTGGAGCGACCACCGCCGGAAAAGCCGCCACCACCGCCGCGACGGACCTGTGTGATCATCGGATCGGCCGCGCTCGTTGCGACGCCCTTCGAGGGGGCCAGAACTGCGGCTTCCGCGCCGGAATGGACCGTCAGCCCCAGGCCACCGAAGGCCAGAAGAGCGGCCACTGCTGTTTTCTTCACGCTGTACTGCGCCATGGCGACACCTCCACTACACCGGCATATGGCTATGCCGGCCACAAAACAAAAGCAGGTGCAGCGCCAGGCGCTGCACCTGCCGAACAACTAATCTGCTCTCTGGGTTCAGCAGTAGTCCCAGTAGCCCTGCCGCTGATAGGGATCAGCCCAGTACCAGCAGAGACCCGGGGCCGGCGGCCGCTGGGCGTATGCATAGGCCGAGCCAGCCAGGAGCGCGCCAAGAGCAATGCCGCCCACGATCCGGCCGTAATGCGGACGATGGCTGTAGCGGAAGCCCGGATGGTAGCTGCGATGCCAGGCGCGTCCGCCGCGCCGGTGGCGATGCTGCACCTCGACGGTCATCGAATTGGCCTTGTCCAAGGCCGCGCCGCTGAGGCCCGGCGAGAAGGCCGCCGCACTCGCCTGAGACGGGAGTGCAAAGCCGGCCGCGCCAAGTGTAATGGCGGCCGCCATAAGCATCTTCTTCATGTGTCGTCCCCTGATGTTCCGGCCGACATGAGTCGGCGGTGCCGTTCGGCGATGTGCGCCGTTCCGGCGGCTGTCCCCTATAGCTTCCTGAGTCTTACGTCAGAATGATGGCTCTGACCTGAACCGCACCTAACAGCGCCCAGGGCGGTGTCAGCTGCTCTCATGCCGCTCAAACGCAAGAGGATTGTTGCTTCCGTCGCGGCCCAAGCGGGGCCTTGATCACGAATCCGTGATCGACTCTGCCCACAGATCGTAAGAGTCCGCCGCAATAACCCGAGCTCTGAGTATGTCGCCCGGTTTGACGCCCTCGGCGCCGTTCAGGAAGACCGAGCCGTCGATCTCGGGGGCATCCCATAACGAGCGGCCGATGGCGCCATCCTCGTCGATCTCGTCGACAATGACGGAGACCGTGCGGCCGACGCGTGCGGCCATGATCTCCTCGGAGATCTTCTGCTGGGTCTGCATGAGGTGATGCCAACGCTCTTCCTTCACCTCTTCCGGCACGGCCCCTTCGAGGTTGTTCGCGACCGCGCCGGCAACCGGCTCGTACTTGAAGCAGCCGACGCGATCGAGGCGGGCTTCGCGAAGCCAGTCGAGGAGATGCTGGAAGTCCTCCTCGGTCTCACCAGGAAAGCCGACGATGAAGGTCGAGCGGATGGCGAGATCAGGGCAGACGCTGCGCCAGGACTTGAGACGATCGAGCGTCTTGGCGATGGCCGCGGGGCGCTTCATGGCTTTCAGCACGTTGGGGCTCGCGTGCTGGAAGGGAATGTCGAGATAGGGAAGGATCTTCCCCTCGGCCATGAGCGGGATGACCTGATCCACGTGCGGATAGGGATAGACATAGTGGAGGCGTACCCAGGCGCCGAGGTCGCCGAGCGCGCGTGTCAGATCGAGGAAGCGGGCGGCGAGCGGCGCACCTTTCCACGGGCTCGATGCGTACTTCAGGTCGAGACCGTAGGCGCTCGTATCCTGGCTGATGACGAGCAGCTCCTTCACGCCGGCTTTCACAAGGCGCTCAGCCTCTGTCATCACATGGTTCGCAGGGCGGCTCACGAGATCGCCGCGCAAGGAAGGAATGATGCAGAAGGTGCAGCGGTTGTTACAACCTTCGGAGATCTTCAGGTAGGCGTAGTGGCGCGGCGTAAGGCGCAGGCCCTCGGGGGGCACGAGATCGAGAAAGGGATCGTGCAGTGGCGGTACCGCGTCGTGCACCGCCTCCATGACGGCTTCATACTGGTGTGGGCCGGTGACTGCGAGCACGCCCGGATGGGCCTTGCGGATCGTATCTTTCTCGACTCCGAAGCAACCCGTGACGATGACGCGGCCGTTCTCGGCCATGGCTTCGCCGATGGCGTCCAGGCTCTCCTGCTTGGCAGAATCGAGGAAGCCGCAGGTGTTGACCACGACCACATCGGCGCCGTCGTAGTTGGGTGCGATCTGGTAGCCCTCGGCCCTGAGCCGCGTGATGATGCGCTCAGAATCAACGAGCGCCTTCGGGCAGCCGAGCGAGACGAAACCGACCTTGGGCGGCGCCTTGAGCTTGCGCAGACGGGGGCCGGCCGCTGCTTTGGGCAGGGGCTGCAAGGGCGCCTTGGCGGCGCGACGGGAGGGGGCCAGCGTCTTGGGTTCGCTCATGGCGCGGCCTTGTAGCCGTTCCAGTGAGCCTTGTCATGGCGCAAACGACCGCTCCTCAGCTACATATGGCGCCCGGAAAGGGAGGGAGGCGCCGATGAGTAACGATGCGGTGTTGCGGCAGGCCGTCGATGCGGATGCGCCCGCGATACTTGCTCTGACGCGGGCGGCCTATGCCAAATGGGTGCCGATCATCGGGCGCGAGCCGACGCCCATGACCGCCGACTATGCTGCGGCCTTGCGCAAAGACCGCGTCGATATGCTGTTTGTCGACGATACCTTGGCAGCCATCATGCATACGGTCCGGCAGCCGGATCACCTGGAGATCTACAACGTCGCCGTCGCGCCGGAATTCCAGGGAAGGGGTCTCGGCCCGCGCCTGGTGGCTCATGGTGAGAAGCTCGCCGCGTCGCTCGGCTATGACGAGATCCGGCTCTACACGAACAAGGCTTTCACGGAGAACATCCAGCTCTATCTGCGGCTGGGCTATGTGATCTACGAAGAAAAGCCGTTCAGGGAAGGCTTCACCGTCTACATGAAGAAGCCGGTCGCGCGATAGCCACGCTCACGCCTTGCGGGCGCGCTCGGCCTCTGCAGCGACTATCTCGGCAACTTTGGCATCCGTCTCGGTGCCGCGTGCCGTGAGGCCAGCGACCACGCCCTCCCGATCCGGCAGCTCGCGGTTCTGGCTCATCTTCGCCTTGCCTTCGATCCGGTCGATCGTGAAGCGCATCCCGACGATGCCGCGCGACATCACCTCGATGTAATTTCCCGGTGCGTCGGTGATCGCCCACGGCTCTCCAGTGCCGGCCTCCTGCTGATCCGTCAGTTCGCCGACGTGGCGCACGAGCCATTCGCGGTCATCGATGATCTCGGCGGTGCCGTGTGCGTGCACGACGGCATAATTCCACGTCGGTACGGCCTTCCCGTGCGCAGCCTTCGAGGGATACCAGTTGGGCGTGATGTAGGCCTCGGGTCCTGTGTAGATGAAAAGCCCGCGACCGCTCTTCGCGATTTCCTTCCAGTGCGGATTGGCGCGCGAGACGTGGCACTCGACGACGCCGAGCGTGCCTTCCGACTTCAGCACGGTCGGCAGATGCGTAACCTCGAAGCCGGCTTCGCTGTTCGTGATCAGCGCGGCAAAGGGATAGGCGCGCATGAGCGCGTGCTGCTCGGAGACATCGCCCAGTTTGAAGTGCTCAGGTACGTACATGACCTCTCTCCTGGCGGAGGCAAAAAATCAGGCCGCCGCCCCGACGCGTGCGAGTGCGGCTTTGAGCTTATCCTGCCGGGCTTCGAAATCCGACTGGCGCTCGCGCAACTCGTCTATGACGTCCTCGGGCGCCTTGGCCATGAACTGCGGGTTCGCCAGTCGATCGGTAACCTTCTTGATCTCGACAACTGTCTTGCCGATCTCCTTGGCCAGCCGTCTGGCCTCGGCGTCCATATCGATGACGCCGGCGAGCGGCAGCGCCGCGACCGTATCGCCGACGACGATCTGGGCAGCACCCTTCGGCGGCGCGGGCGCGAACGTGATCTGCTCGAGCCGCGCGAGGCGCATGAGCGTTTCATCATGCTGGCGTGCGCGGGCCTGGGTCTCGGGGTTCGCATTGACGAGCACGAGCGGCACCTTGGCGCCGGCCGGCACGTTCATTTCCGCGCGCACGGAGCGGACTTCTGAGACAAGCGACACGACCCAGCCGATCTCGGCATCGGCCTCGGGATCGGAGAGGCCAAGCAGGCGCGGCCATGGTGCGAGCGCGAGCAGTGTCTCCCGCTTGGGTCCGTACTCACCGCTCTTCGCCCACAGCTCTTCCGTGATGAAGGGCATGAAAGGGTGCAGCAGCGGCAGGATCTGGTCGAGCACCCAGGCGGCCGTCGCCTGTGTCTCGGCCTTGGCCTCGGCATCGCTACCCGTGAGCAGAGGCTTGGCTAATTCGAGATACCAGTCGCAGGTGACACCCCAGACGAACTGATAGGCGGCACTGGCCGCCTCGTTGAACTTGAAGGCCTTAAGCGCACTCTCGATCTCGCCGGCGGCCCGCTCGGTCTCGCCGGCAATCCAGCGATTGAGGCGATGCTTGATCTTCGTCGGATCGAAGCCCGCGACGCGCCGGCACTCGTTCATCTCGAGGAAGCGCGCGGCATTCCAGAGCTTGGTCGCGAAATTGCGGTAGCCTTCGACGCGCGCCGTCGTGAGTTTGACATCGCGGCCCTGCGTCGTCAGTGCGGCGAGCGTAAAGCGCAGGGCATCCGCGCCGTACTTGTCGATCAGCTCGAGCGGATCCATGACGTTGCCGAGCGTCTTCGACATCTTGCGGCCCTTCTCGTCGCGGACGAGGCCGTGGATGAAGACGTCACGGAACGGCACCTCCTTCATGAAGTGCGTGCCCATCATCATCATGCGGGCAACCCAGAAGAAGATGATGTCGAAGCCCGTGACGAGCGCGCTCGTCGGATAGAAGCGGCCGAGCTCTTTCGTCTCCTCGGGCCAGCCGAGCGTCGAGAAGGGCCAGAGCGCGGACGAGAACCACGTGTCCAGTACGTCGGGATCGCGGGTGAGCACTATTCCCCCTCTCCCCGTTCTTACGGGGAGAGGGTCGGGGT
>CAUJKI010000583.1 GCA_963205015.1 Pseudomonadota bacterium | reverse complement strand
CCAAGCTGAATGTCGTCGGTTCGATCCCGATCGCCCGCTCCAATGATTCAATAAATTATGAGTGCCGAAGGAACCTGACGAGGAGTTGGGGTAAGACCTGAACGCGGCAGTATCCAAACAGCTAGGATGCCCGTGTGTTCGACAGATCTGCTGGTGTATTTTGTCTATGCGGCAATACGAATTCCACCCCTAAGATCGCGCCTGAGCGCCGCGCATTTCGCGACATCGCACCGCCGGTGCAGAAGCGCCTCTATGCAATCCAGTTGGGGGAAAGAACAATGAGCAACCCATCACTTCCGCCGCTCTGCGAGGCACACGATCCGAACCCGCGCGCGCCGGGATGGAAGGTTCCGCCGGGAGCTTGCGATTGCCATGCGCATGTGTTCGGGCCAGGCAGCACATATCCCTTCATCCCGCATGGCCTCTACACGCCGGCCGATGCTCTGGCGCAGGATTACCGCCACATGCTGGATGCGCTCGGGATAGAGCGCGGCGTGCTGGTCCAACCGAGCATCTATGGGACGAACAACCAGGCGATGCTGGATACCATGGCCAAGGAGCCCGCACGCCTCCGCGGCATCGCCGTTCTGCCCTATGACACCGGCGAAGCAGAGATCGAGCGGCTACATCGGCTTGGTGTGCGCGGTATCCGCTGCAATATCGTCGATCTCAAGTTCGACAAAGGTGTTCTCCCGCTCGAAGAGCTGAAGAGACTCGCTGCGCGCATCAAGCCATTCGGCTGGCACGTCGAGTTCCTGATGCACGTGAACGAGTTTCCCGATCTCGACCGGCAGCTCGCCGACTTTCCCGTGGAGGTGGTCTTCGGACACCTTGGCTATGTACCTACGCAGCTCGGCACGGACACCGCCGGTTTCAAAGGCATGCTGCGATTGGTGCGCGACGGCAAGGCGTGGGTCAAGCTCACGGCCCCCTATCGCCTCACTCTGAGCGCAATGCCTTATGCCGACGTCGATGCCTGCGCCCGGATCCTTGTGGAACAGGCCGCCGACCGATTGGTCTGGGGCACGGACTGGCCGCACACGTTCATCAAGACTGCCATGCCGAACGACGGCGATCTGGCCGATCTTCTCGCGCATTGGGTACCGGATGCCGGCGTGCGTGAGCGTATTCTGGTCGCCAATCCGGCGCGCCTGTACGGCTTCGAGCCTGTCGGAAAGTGAGCGTGCTCCGCCATGACCAAGCCATGCCCGCCTCCCGATCCCAATCCCAAACCTCCGCGCCTCAAGGCCCCGCCCGGAGCTGTCGATACGCACTTCCATATCTTCGGGCCCGAGGCCACCTATCCGTTCATTCCGGAACGTCGCTTCACGCCGCCAGATGCGACCGTTGCTTCCTACCTGAAGATGCATCGCACGCTCGGGCTCACGCGCGCAGTGCTGGTCCAGCCGAGCATGTATGGCACGGACAATCGCCGCCAACTCGATGCGGCGCGCGAGATGCATATGATGGATATCCCGACGCGAGCGATCGTTGTCGTGCCGCCGGCAATTACGGACAATGAATTCCAGGAGCTATGGAGCCGAGGCGCGCGCGGCGTGCGCTTCAACCCGAGCCAGCCGGGAGGCTTGCCGCTGGAAGCGCTCGAACGGTTTTCGGAGCGTCTTTCAGCCCTTGGTTGGCACATCCAGCTCATGATGACACCCGATCAACTCGTCGCTCTTGCGCCGCGGCTTGCCAAGCTCGCGTGTCCGATCGTCGTCGATCATATCGGTGACGTACGCTCGAGCGGAGGCATCGAGCAGCCGGCATTTCAGGCGCTCCTTGGCCTGCTGCGTGAGGGGAACTGCTGGATCAAGCTGTCGGCGGGCTATCATCACAGCGATCAGGATCCGCCCTATGCCGAGACGATCCCGCTCGTGCACACGCTTGTGCGCGAGCGTCCCGATCGGCTGTTCTGGGGGAGCGACTGGCCGCACGCCAATCATTGGGGTCGGATGCCGAACTCGACGGAGCTCTTCGATCTGCTCCTCGACTGGGTGCCCGACGAGGACACGCGCAATCGTATCCTCGTCGACAATCCTGTGAAATTCTACGGCTTCTGAGGCGAACCTACCGCGCCAGGCCAAACAGGTCAGGCAACACGAGCGTGACCCACGGGATGAATGCAACCAGCAGCAGCCCCACGCAGAGCGTCAGGAAATAGGGAAGCATGGCGCGCGCCGCATGCTCGATGTTGGTGCCGAATACCGCCGTTGCGATATAGAACCCGACGCCGACCGGCGGCACGAATACGCCGATGCCCATGGCGATCAGGATGACGATCGAGTAGTGCAGCGGATTGACGCCGATCTGCTCCGCCATGGGGACGAGCAGCGGCCCCAGGATCAGCATCGCGGGGAGACCCTCCAGAATGGAGCCCGTGACGATGAGGAGCACGATCGACGCAATCAAAAACAACGAGGCCGAGGAGTCAAAGGTGAGCAGAGATTCCACGAGTCGCTGAGGAAGATAGGCGACCGTGAGTACCCACGAGAATGTGGCGCCAGCGGCGAGAATGAACAGGATCATTCCCGACAGGATGGCCGAGTCGATCAGGCAGGTCACGAAGCCTCGTCCATCGAGCGCCTTGTAGGCGAAGATCGCCAGTATGAGGCCGTAGACGACGGCAAACGTCGACACCTCCGTTGGCGTGGCGACGCCGAACAGGACGCCGACGAACAGAACGACAGGCATCAGGAGCGGCGGCACCGCCGCAGCTCCGGCTTTGCCAACAGCCTTTAAGCCCGCTCGAGGTGACGGAGATGCCTTGTCGCGACGCGCCTGGAAGGCAACCAGCACCATCAAGCAGAACATGATCAGCAGGGCCGGCAGGAACCCTGCCAGGAACAGCGAGGCGATCGATACCGTAGTGATGGAGCCGAGCACCAGCATCGCGATGCTCGGCGGCACTGTTGCTCCCATGGCTGCCGATGCTGCGAGCACCGCTGCGCTGCGCTCGGGACTGTAGCCGTCGCGCAGAAGGCTCTTGCGCATCGCCGATCCGACCGCTGCGGTATCGGCCGTGTCGGATCCCGAAAGGCCCGAGCACAGGTACATGCTGACGACCATGACCTGCAGCAAGCCACCACGAAGATGGCCGACCAGCGTATGCACGAAGTCGACCAATCGCGAGCTGATCCCCCCTTGGTCCATGATGACGCCGGCCAGAACGAAGAACGGCACGGCCAGAAGGGGGAAGCTCTGCGAGGAGGTCGCGATTTGCTGGACAGCGATGCTGACGGGGACGGTGTCGTTCAGCACAAAGAATGTGAAGCCGGAAATGCCGATCGCCAATGA
>CAUJKI010000582.1 GCA_963205015.1 Pseudomonadota bacterium | reverse complement strand
GCTTCCTGATCGCCGTTCACGCCCTTGGTGCCCTCGAGCGACTTCGCCGCCTGGATCAGCGCCACGCCGCCGCCGACGACGAAGCCTTCCTGCACCGCGGCACGGGTCGCGTTCAGCGCGTCGTCGACGCGGTCCTTGCGCTCCTTCACCTCGACTTCCGTCGCGCCGCCGACCTTGATCACTGCGACGCCGCCCGCGAGCTTCGCCAGCCGCTCCTGCAGCTTCTCGCGGTCGTAGTCCGAGGTCGTCTCCTCGATCTGGATCTTGATCTGATTGACGCGAGCCTCGATATCCTTCTTCTTGCCGGCGCCGTCGACGACCGTCGTGTTCTCCTTGTCGATCGAGACGCGCTTGGCGCGGCCGAGCATGTCGAGCGTCACGGTCTCGAGCTTGATGCCGAGATCCTCGGAGATGACCTGGCCGTTGGTCAGCACGGCGATGTCCTCGAGCATGGCCTTGCGGCGGTCACCGAAGCCCGGCGCCTTGACGGCCGCGACCTTGAGGCCGCCGCGCAGCTTGTTCACGACGAGTGTTGCGAGCGCTTCACCCTCAACCTCTTCCGCGATGATGAGGAGCGGCTTCCCGGTCTGCACAACCGCCTCGAGCAGCGGCAGCATGGGCTGCAGGCCAGAGAGCTTCTTCTCGTGGATCAGGATGTAGGGATCGTCGAGCTCGACGGTCATCTTGTCGGCGTTGGTGATGAAGTACGGCGACAGGTAGCCGCGGTCGAACTGCATGCCCTCGACGACGTTGAGCTCGGTATCGAGGCTCTTCGCCTCCTCGACCGTGATCACGCCCTCGTTGCCGACCTTCTGCATGGCCTCGGCGATCATCTTGCCGATCGCGCTCTCGCCGTTCGCGGAGATCGTGCCCACCTGCGCGATCTCGTCCGAGTTCTTGACCTTCTTGGAGCGCTTCTTGATCTCCTCGACGACCTGGACGACGGCCTTGTCGATGCCGCGCTTCAGATCCATCGGGTTCATGCCGGCCGCGACCGACTTCAGGCCCTCGCGGACGATCGCCTGCGTGAGCACGGTGGCCGTCGTGGTGCCGTCACCGGCGACGTCGTTGGTCTTCGAGGCCACTTCGCGCACCATCTGGGCGCCCATGTTCTCGAACTTGTCCTCGAGCTCGATCTCCTTGGCGACGGTGACGCCGTCCTTGGTCGTGCGCGGGGCGCCGAACGACTTATCGATGATGACGTTGCGGCCCTTCGGACCGAGCGTCACCTTCACGGCATTGGCGAGGATGTCGACGCCGCGCATCATGCGCTCGCGGGCATCGGCGGAAAACTTAACGTCTTTAGCTGCCATGTGCAGGGTTCCTGGTGATGTAGGAGGAAATACGCTCTCTGAAAGGGAGGACGGAGCCGGGCTCGATTACTTGTCGAGCACGCCCATGATGTCGCTCTCCTTCATGATCAGCAGCTCTTTGCCGTCGATCTTGACCTCGGTGCCGGACCACTTGCCGAACAGCACCTTGTCGCCTTTCTTGACGTCGAGAGGGACGAGCTTGCCGCTCTCGTCGCGGGCGCCCGGACCGGCCGCGATCACCTCGCCCTGCTGGGGCTTTTCGGCGGCGGTATCGGGGATGATGATGCCGCCAGCGGTCTTGGTCTCGCTGTCGGTGCGGCGGACGACCACGCGGTCGTGAAGGGGGCGAAACTTCATGGAGAACCTGCTCCGAATGGGGTTTTTGCTCTGGTTTGGGGAGCCGCGGGGTGCGGTCGCCGGCGGCTGTTAGCACTCATTAATCAGGAGTGCCAGTCGCTGTGGCAGGAGGTAGCCTCGGAGGCGCGGCCTGTCAAGGATCTTGCAGCAAAATAAGCGCAGGCGGCAGCCAGAGAGGCCGATCTGCCGTGCCACTTCTTACCGGCTGGTAAATGGACCCTGGCCGCCGGCTGGTCCTGCCCGGAATCCGGTAAGAAACGGCGCCGCCGGCCTCATCGCCTGGCCGAATTCCGCGAGAGCAGGAACACTGCCTTCTCGCCGAGCAGATTGTGGATGGTGAGCGGCAGGCGCACCCACGTACCGAGCTGCTGGCCCGAGGTATTGAACGCGACGGCCCGCTCGACCTTGGCATCGACCAGTCGGCAAAGGTCGGCAAAGTCCTTGATCGTGCACAGGTGCGCGTTCGGCGTGTCGTACCACGTGTCGGGCAGGTGCTCGGTGACCGGCATGCGTCCGCTCGCGAAGAACTTCGCGCGCACCTTCCAGTGGCCGAAGTTGGGGAACGAGACGATCGCGTGGCGGCCGATGCGCAGCAGGTTCGAGAGCACCTTCTTGGGATTGCGCGTCGCCTGGATCGTCAGTGAAAGAATCGCATAGTCGAATGCATCATCGGGATAGGCGTCGAGATCCTGATCGGCATCGCCCTGAATGACCGAGAGACCGCGTGCCACGCACGCATTGACGCGATCGCGGTCGATCTCGACGCCGCGTGCATCGACATCCTTACGATCGGCGAGCAGCTGCAGCAATGCGCCATCGCCGCAGCCGACATCGAGCACGCGGGCGCCAGGCTTCACGAGGCCGGCAATCAGCAGGTGGTCGACGCGCGGCGGGGCGGTAGTTCGATCCTCATGGCGTGCAAGCATCAGGCAGCGCTCCTTGCCGGCGCGATGCCATGGCGCGCTGCTGCTGAATTGATGAATCCGGTAACCGTCTTGAAGAGTACGGGCTCGTCGAGCAGGAAGGCGTCGTGGCCCTTGTCGCTTTCGATTTCGACGAAACTCACGTTGGCCGCGACCGCATTCAGTGCCTGCACGATCTTGCGGTTCTCGTGCGTGGGATAGAGCCAGTCGCTCGTGAACGAAACGACGCAGAAGCGTACTTTCGTGCCGCGGAATGCATTGGCGAGCACGCCGTCGAACTCGCCGGCGAGATCGAAGTAGTCCATCGCGCGCGTGATGTAGAGATAGCTGTTCGCGTCGAAGCGATCGACGAACGTCGAGCCTTGGTGACGCAGATAGCTTTCGACCTGGAAATCGGCGTTGAAGGAGAACGTACGCGCGTCGCGGTCCTGCAGGTTGCGGCCGAACTTGGCGTGCAGCGCCGCTTCCGAGAGATACGTGATGTGGGCGGCCATGCGCGCCACCGCGAGGCCGCGGCGCGGCACACGCTCCTTGAAGAGATAGCGCCCTTCCGTCCATTCAGGATCGGCCATCACCGCCTGGCGACCGACCTCGTGGAACGCGATGTTCTGCGCGGAATGCCACGCGGCTGTCGCGATCGGGATCGCGCAATGGAGGCGATCGCCGAAATGCGCGGCCCACTCCAGCACCTGCATGCCGCCCATCGAGCCGCCGGCCACTGCAAAGAGCTGATCGATGCCGAGATGGTCGATGAGGCGCACCTGAGCACGGACCATGTCGCGGATGGTGATGACAGGAAAATCGAGCCCGTAGTGGGTCCCGGTGGCCGGATTGATCGAAACCGGCCCTGTTGAGCCCATGCAGCCGCCGAGAATGTTCGCGCAAATCACGAAAAAGCGGTCAGTGTCGATCGGCTTGCCGGGACCAACCATCGTCTCCCACCACCCGGGCTTGCCTGTGACGGGATGGATGCGCGCAAAGTACTGATCGCCCGTGAGGGCGTGGCACACGAGGATCGCGTTCGACTTCGCCGCGTTGAGCGTGCCGGCCGTGTCATAGGCAACTGTGAACGGGCCGATCGATTTTCCGCAGTCGAGCTCGAGCGGCTCGGACGCCGGGAACGTGACAGAAAGGCTTGCCGGCGACAGAGCCTCTTCGAGAGCGGTCCGCTTCACGGTTTCGGGTGATGGCGCTGTGGGCGGGGGCGATGTGGCGCTCCGGCTCAGCTCGGTCGATTCGCTCGCCATGCGTCCTTCTCCGCGCGGCCGGTTGTCACCGACACAAAAAATCCGGCTCGGGGCCGGCGATGGACGCCGTGCTCAGCCGAATTCCGGATGCGCGCGGCCTCTTTAGCGAGTTGTTTTACGTGGCTGCAAGCCGGCCGGCCAAATGACCACGAACGAAAAGCTAATATGTAAGCTTGCGCTTGAACGTCAAGTGTCGATTGCGTGGTCGCGCTCCCGGTTCGGCGAGTCTCGCCACCTGGAGGAGCCGTTCGATTGCGTCTGTATGGGCCGCATCTCCAGCCGGCTCTACGGCCGATGCTCTCTGGTTTTCCCGTACTGCTTCCGGAAGCCGCCCAAGTCGGCCCGACTCCCCTGGACAAGTTACGTTATAACATCTTATAGGTGGCGCGCTGGGGGCTGCGTGATGAGGATCAGGAGCTTGTCGATGCGGCGGTCGATTGTTCGGATGGGGGCGCTGGCGGGCCTCGCGCTCGTCTGCGCGAGTAGCGCCGTGCGGGCCGATGCCCTGAGCGTGGTGACGACCATCAAGCCCATTCATTCGATTGCCGCTGCGGTCATGGCGGGCGTCGCAGAGCCGAAGCTCCTCATCGATGGCGCGGCCTCGCCGCACACGTTCAGCCTCAAGCCCTCGGATGCCAGGACGCTAGCTGCGGCGCACGTCGTCTTCCGCGTATCGGATGGCCTCGAGCCATTCATGATCAAGATCATTCGTTCGCTGCCCAAAACGGTCGAGGTCGTGACACTCGAGAAGGCGCCCGGCCTGACGCTCTATCCGATGCGCACCGGCGGCACCTTCGAGTCCGATGATCACGACCATGGCAAGGGCGGTAAGCATAGGCACGCTCACTCACACGCCGGCGAAAAGAACGCGATCGATGGCCATCTCTATCTCGATCCCGTGAACGCCACGCTGATCGCTGCGTACATGGCCGACGCCCTGGGCAAAGCGCATCCGACTGGTGCCGACCGCTTCAAGGCCAATGCGGAGGCATTCGGCCGCGAGATGCGTACGTTGCTTGCCGAGCTGGAGGACAGGACGAAGCCGCTCGCCGGCCACTCGTTCATTGTCTTTCACGACGCTTATCAGTATTTCGAGCGCCGCTTTGGGCTCGAGGCCACGGGCTCAGTGACGGTCAGCCCCGAGGTGGCGCCAAGTGCGCGGCGGCTCTCGGCCCTCCGTCGCAAGATCAGCGAGCTGAAGGCGGTTTGCGTCTTCTCTGAGCCGCAGTTCGAGCCGCGGCTCGTCGCGACGATCACCGAAAAGACCGCAGCCAGGCGCGGCGTACTCGATCCGCTCGGCGTATCGATCCCGGCAGGACCAGCGCACTACCCGACGCTGTTGCGCAATCTCGCAACGGACCTCGAAGCGTGCCTGAAGGGGTAAGGCGCGGCGCGCTTACTCGGCAGCGAGCTGATTGATGGCCGGTGTCGAGTCCTTGCGCGGCTCGAGCTTGGCGGCGAGGCGCTGGCCGTAGTCGACAGCGCGATCGACGACCAGCGTGCGCTGACGGTCCAGCGTGATCATGTGATAGCTGTCGTCCAGCACCACTACGTCCACGAGACCGCCGAGCTGACGCTGGATCTCGGTCGTGTTCGAAAGATCGGCCTGATCGTCGTTGCGCGGATGGAAGATGAGCGTCGGCTGCTTCACTGCAGCAAGCTCCTTGCGCACGACATTGCGCAGCGCGCGAAGCTCCCACAGCATAGAGCCGCTGCGGCCGAAGACGTCCTTCATCGAACGGCCCTCGCCCTGCAGCGAGTCGAGCGCGAACTGGCGGATGCGCTCGTCCTTGATGCCGTAGGGCGCCGTCTCGGCGAAGCTGAAGAAATTCGCTATCTGCTTCTGCGGCAGGTACTTCATGAGGCGCAGCGCACGCGGGACCGCCCAGCCGTTCGGCCAGAGCGTCGGCGCGAAGAGGACGGCAGCCGCAACGCCGTCCGGCCGCTCGGCGGCAAGGCGCAACGCCAGCAGGGCGCCTGACGAGAGGCCGCCGCCGACGACCATGTCGCAGCGCGCGCTGAGCTCGTCGTGGGCCGCGGCGACGCTGTCGTACCAGTCCTGCCATGTCGTGGCATTGAGCTCGGCCTCGGTGCCGCCGTGCCCTTCGAGGAGCGGGCAATACACTGCGAAGCCGGCGCGGGTCAGGCCTTGCGCGACAAAACGCAATTCGACCGGCGTCCCGCCGAGGCCGTGAACGAGGAGAAAGCCGATGCGGCCGTTCTCGCCGAAGCCCGGCTGGTCATAAACATACCGGTCGGTCGCGATGACTTTACCCGTACTCTCTACTGCCTGCATGATTGAGATCATGTCCTTTTTTGAATTCCGCCGTGGCGCGCTGGGAACCTTTGCAGCTCCAGCTCCGGCCACCGCTCCGCGCTGCGGAGTGGTGCCTCTTCAGTCAAACGGTTCTCAGGGCCCCTAGTTGCGCGTCACGCGTGTGATGAGCGCATCGAGCAGTCGAATGGCGAGGTCGATCTCGCTCTTCGAGATATGCAGGCTCGGTGCAAGGGTGATGACGTTCTTGTACCAACCGCCGATATCCAGAACGAGGCCGTACTTACGGCCGTCGATATCGAGGTCGCCCTTGAGACCCTCGTCCACCATCAGGTCGACAAGGCGCTTCGAGGGAGTGTAGCTGTCGTGGGGCTCGCAGATCTCAGCGCGAAGCGCGAGACCGAGCCCGTCGACGTCACCGATGCACTTGTGGCGCTTCTGGAGATCCCTGAGGCCCTCGAGGAAGTAGGCACCCTTCTCCGTGACCATGGCCTCGTAGTCGGTCTCCGCCAGCATGTGCATGACTTCGAGCGCGACGCCGGTACCCATCGGATTGGAATTGAAGGTCGAGTGCGTCGAGCCCGGCGGGAAGATGGTCGGATTGATCAGCTCCTCGCGCGCCCAAACGCCGGCCAGCGGGTTGAGACCGTTGGTAATCGCCTTGCCGAAGACGATGATGTCCGGCTTCACGCCGAAGTGCTCGATCGACCAGAGCTTCCCGGTGCGGTAGACGCCCATCTGGATTTCGTCGGCGACCAGCAGAATGCCGTGATCGTCGAGAACCTTCTTGATGCCCTTGAAGAAGTTCGGCGGCGGAATGACGTAGCCGCCCGTGCCCTGGATCGGCTCGACGTAGAAGGCGGCATACTCGGACTCGCCGACCTTCGCATCCCACACGCCATTGTATTCGCTCTCGAAGAGGCGGGCGAACTTCTGCACGCACAGCTCGCCGTACTCCTCCTTCGACATGCCCTTGGGGCCGCGGAAATGGTACGGGAACTCGATGAACTGCGCGCGCTCGCCGAAGTGGCCGTAGCGGCGGCGATAGCGGTACGACGAGGTGATCGCCGAGGCGCCGAGCGTGCGGCCGTGGTAGCCGCCCTCGAACGCGAACATCAGGCTCTTGCCCTTCTTGAAGTTGCGCACGAGCTTGAGGCTGTCCTCGACGGCCTGCGCGCCACCGACATTGAAGTGCACGCGACCCTTCTCGCCGAACTTCTTCTCGGCATCCTGGGCGATGATCGTTGCGAGCTCGATCTTCTCGCGATGGAGATACTGTGAGGCGACCTGCGGCAGGCGCTCGAGCGTGCGGTGCACGGCGTCGTTGAGGCGCGGGTTGCGGTAGCCGAACTTGACGGCCGAGTACCACATCTGAATGTCGAGGAACTCGCGGCCCTGCGCGTCGTACATGAACGAGCCTTCGCAGCGGTCGAAGATCTTCGGCGGGTTGGTGTAGTGCACCGTATCGCCGTGCGAGCAATAGACGTTCTCGAGCTCAAGGAGCTCAGACTCGGTCCTCGGCGTGGCAGAACCCGATGCCGTGTTGGCGCCGGCATCGTTCCAGTGGATGGACTTGTCCATGAGGCTACTCGTCTCTTGGTTGTTCGGTGAGGATCATCGGACCGTCTTCGATCAGGCCGGCGCGGTCGTCGAGCCAGCGGAGGAAGATGTCGGTCGCTTCGTCGAAGTTCGAGATGGCGAAGTGCGGGAGCGCGTTCCGGCGGCAGTGCTCAACCAGGGAACTCTTGGCGAGCACAAGGTCGGCACGGCCTGCGACGCAGAAGTCGCTGCGCCCATCGCCGACCACGACACGGACTGAACCCCGGGCCGCGTCGGCGAACTGGCATTTACAGTTCCCCGAGAGCGGCTGGCAGTCACCCCGCGCATGGGGGAAGGTCAAACGCCAGCGATCGGTTCCGACCGCCTGAAGACGGTTGGCGCGAAAGGGCAGGTCGAGGCCCGCGCGCTTGAGCACCGTGCCCACTGTCCGGTCGAGGCCGTCCGAGACCACCATGACGTCCAGATCGCGCGTCTGGCACTCATCGATAAAGGGAACGAAGCCCGGGTCGATCTCGATCGACTCCACGAACTCGTCATACTCTTGTGGTGACGCCTTGATCAGATCGATCTGGCGGACAAGGCACTCGCGCGAACCAATGCGGCCCGCCTGCCAGTCGGCTTCGATATCAAGCCAGCCCGGCTCGGCGAAACGCTCGAGCAGTGCGTCTGTCGTATCAACTGTTGCGATTGTCCCGTCGAAATCGACGAGCACGCAGCACTTCAAACGTCCACTCGACACGTCGCTGGAACTCTTTGATTGTGTCCGATGATTTGGGGTTGCTACCCCAAAGACCGAATTTCTACAACTCTTTTGGGATTACGCGCAGCGAGGCCGCCGTTTTTCGTTAATGGCGGCCCACCGATTGCTTCGGTGTGCTCAGATCAACCTCAGCAAACAAAGTTTGCTATCGGATTGATCTTAACTATCTCGTTGTTGTGACCCCAGATTTTCCGCTTTGAAGAGCAAATCAGCCCACATTTGCCGGCCATTTGCCCACGTTTGGTAAGTTGGCATCGGCGGCCGCGTGTTCAAGCCTTGGACGGCGATTGGTTCATGACGGGCATAAGGAGCCCGGCAGGGGGTGGCTTGCGGCGCCGGGGAGCAAAGGCGCCATCCACCGCCGAAACGCAATGAGATGTTCTGTCGCGCGGCCAAACGTGCCCTGGCGTCGGCGCCTTTTCACGACTTAGTTTAACCAACACAACCGGGCACGGAGCTATGGCGCGTAGTTCACGAATTTCCGAGACTTATCGGCGGCGTCTGCGGCTTTCGTCGCGTGACGTGCTTGTGGCGGCGGTCGTTACGGCCTTGGCCGGAATTGCCATTGGCTCTGCGCTTTGGAAACCCTCGTCGGAGCATCCGATTACGGCTGGTCCGATTGAGGTCAAAACATCCCCATAAAACCCTGAGACCGGTTGTCGGAAGACGCCAACCGGTTTAATTTTCCTTTTGTAGGAGCCGCAGGCAGCCCGCATGGCTGGCCTGCAGGGGATGCAGCGCGCGGCACTGCAACTTGACCCTTCAACAATCGGTGAGCGGCATACCAATGATGCCTCTGCGAGCGACCGCTGCGGCGGGTATTCTGTCTCTTCTCCTGGTGCTGCCTGCGGTGGCCCAATCCATCGGACCTGCGGAGGGCGGGGTTCAGCGCGACCAGTCCGCCCGCAGCGAGCCCGCGGCCCCGGCGGCCGAGGAGGCTCAACCTTCGCGTGATCCGCAGGCGCGACCACCCGCACGAGCCGATGATGAGTTCGACCCGCCGCCCGTCGGCTGCCGGTATCGCGAGAACAAGCTCGATCTGCTGGTCTGAGGGGCCGCGCGCTGCTGCCGTCGGCAAGACGCCGCGTCAGTTGCTTCTCTCCGCCGTTTCGGCGGCGCTGCCGGCCTCGCTTCCCGCCCCCGGCCGTTTCGATGCAGCTCCGGCCTTCGCGGTTGCGCGCTTCTTGGCGCGCGCCTTCTGGCCCTTGGTCGGCACCGCACGGGCCTGGCGCTTTCCATTGCAGGCAAATGACGTAACGAGTTCGCGCACGCTGCGCGGGGTCGCCGTCTCGGCGCTCACCGGCACGCTCTCGACCGTTGCACTCGCGAACAGCTCCTTCCAGCCGTAATTGCGGAAGCCGTGCTCCAGGAGGCTCGCTGCGCGGAGGCTGCGGTCGCGCGATGAGTACTCGCCGAGCACGACAGCCGCGAGCCGGCGATTGTCGCGCGTCGCCGTCGCGACGACATTGAAGCCGGAATCGCAGATGAAGCCGGTTTTCAGCCCATCGGCACCTTCGTACGTCCGCAGCAGGCCGTTGTGGGTTCTGAGACGCCGCCGGCCGATCTGCATATCCGCCATCGACCACAATTCCGATTGCTCGGGGAAGTCGGCGAGCACGGCCTTCGTCAGTCGGGCGAGATCCCGCGCGGTCGTCACTTGCTCGGGGGCGGGCAGGCCGTGCGGGTTGACGAAGCGCGTCTGCGTCATGCCGAGCTTCAGCGCCGTTGCGTTCATCGAGTGCACGAAGGTTTCCTCCGTGCCGCCGATCGCTTCCGCAAGCATGACCGCGGCATCGTTCGCCGACTTCACGATCAGCGCCTTGAGCGCCAGGTTCACGGTGATCTCGGCGCCGACCGGCAGGCCGAGCTTGCTCGGCGGCAGTGCGTGCGCATTGGCGCTCACCGGGATCTTCTGCTCGAGTGTGATGGTGCCGCTCTTCAGGGCGTGGAAGACGAGGTAGGCGGTCATGATCTTGGTCAGCGAGGCCGGATGCCACGGCTGATCCTGGTCCTCGGCGTAGAGCACCCGCCCGCTGGCCGCATCGAACAGCATTGCCGGCCCCGCCGCCGTGGCGCCCGACCATCCGAGTACCAGCGCCAGCGCAATGGCGGTCTTCCGCACGACCATTCTGCTCGATCCCTCTTTAGGAATTCCGCGCTCGGGGTGGCCAATGCCGCGCCGATCGGCACCACGGGCCACCGGCTGCCCGTCCGACTCAAACTATGGCGGCGAGCATATCCGACGAAGCGGCACTCTAGCCTGATCCGCGAGGCTGATTCATGGCTAACGTGCGGAATTTGCAACGGGAGCGGTCATTCGCCGCTACCTGCAGCCGCGAAGACACGATCGGAAATCGCAATCGCGGCGCACTCACTTCTTTGCGCGGTCCGGGTAGCTGCGCGCCATGCCATCGCGCACATCGTTCTGGATGCCGTACTGCGCGAACGGATAGCGGAAGCCGTTCTTCGCCAGCGCCTCCATGCCGACGATCGCTTTGGAAAGCTGCTCGGGCGGCAGTGCCATGAGCATCTCGTCGTCGAGCACGCCGCCATAGCGCCGCTCGGCGAAGCAAGGGATTGACAGCGACGGCTCGCGCCTGGTCAGCGCCCGGCCCCAACTGTCCGCGCAGGCGCTTTCGCCGACCACGCCCCAATCGAACTTTTTGTATCCCGCCCACTGCAGGCCGTTGATGAAGTACATCATCGCGCCGGGCGTCGCATAAAAGAGCGCGATGTCCGGCGGATCGAGCCGCCCCGCGGCCAGCGGCGCCACCGCTAGCGCGTCGTATTTGCCATCGGGCACGCAGTGCATGGCCGCCTGGTGCTCGCGCGCGTCGTCCGGCGTCGAGAACCAGACATTGACCATGTGTGCGCCCGACGTCCACTTCGGATCCTTTGCATTGCCGAGCCCGACGACGGCGCGGCACTGGGCGCCGACGAGGTCGTCGGACGTCACACCGACTGTCCAGCCGAGCCGCGAGGCTTGCGCCACAACCTGGTCGAGCGTGTGCACGGCCTTGGGCCGGCGGATGCGCGGGATGGCCTCCATCTCGCTGCGATCTTCGTAGAGCTTCATGGCGAAGGGGAAGGAGCGTAGCCGAAGGAGGCGCTCGAGGTCGGCGGCAAGCTTCGCGTAGTCGAATGCCGCCGCTTCCGGCGCGTGCAGTGCGGTCATCGTTAGGACCTCCCTGGCATGGTTCTAATGTTGAGCCGATATTGTGCCGTCGTCGGGCGGCGTGCAAGGTGCGGCTCCAATGCCGAGGAGGATGGCTGATGCCCAAGATGGGCGATCTGGCTCTGCGGCGCGCCGATGGCGCGGATATCGAAGCCATCGTCGCGCTTCAGCATGCGGCCTATGCCCGCAATCGCGCGCTGCTCGGCGTCGAGCCGCTGCCGCTGCTCGCCGATTACGCGGCGATTCTACGCGACTACGAGGTCTGGGTGGTTGGCGATGACGTTGCGGGCGTGCTCATCCTCGAGCCGCGGTCTCACGATCTGCTCATCTGGAGCATCGCCGCCGATCCGCAGCGCCAGCAGACCGGGCTCGGTCACGCGATGCTCGCGGCTGCCGAAGCGCGGGCGCGTGCGCTCGGTCTCGACACAATGCGGCTCTATACCGGCGCGCCGTTACAGCATCTGATCGACTGGTACGGCCGAAACGGCTATGCGGTCGAGCATACGGAGGAGCTGAGCGACCGCGTCATCACACACATGGTGAAACATCTGGGCGCGCGGGCATCGACAGTGGACTGAGCGGCATTCGCGCGCCAAAGTCCTGGCTCGACAACGCTTTGTACTGCAGCGGGGGGTGCCATGTTCCCACTGTCCAAGATGCTTGCCTCGTTCGTGAAGGTCGGCACCCTCACGGTGGTCGATGCCGAGGGCAAGACACACGTGTTCGGCGGTGTGAAGCCGGGGCCGAGCGCGAATATGAAGCTCACCGATCCGAGTCTCTACAGAAAGCTTTTCTTCAATCCCGAGCTGCACGCCGGCGAAGCCTACATGGATGGCCGCCTGACCTTCCCCGAGACGGGATTGCGCGCTTTCCTGACACTCTTCTCGGTGAACCGTCTTTCGCTCGGCAATCAGCCATTGCAGCGTGTGCTGCGCGGTGTTTCGCGCGGCTTGAAGCGTTTCCAGCAGGCAAACCCGATCGGCAAGGCACAGCAGAACGTCGCGCACCACTACGATCTCGGTAACGCCTTCTACGAGCTTTTCCTCGACAAGGAGCTCTTTTATTCCTGCGCCTATTTCCGCGACGAGAACGAGACGCTCGAGGCCGCGCAGCGCAACAAGTGCCGCCTGATCGCAGCGAAGCTCTGCCTCAAGCCTGGCATGAAAGTGCTCGACATCGGCTCAGGCTGGGGCGGGCTTGCGCGCTATCTCGCTCGGATCGCCGACGTCGAGGTAACCGGTGTGACGCTCTCGAAGGAGCAATACGCGCTCGCCGTCGAACGCACGAAGGCTCAGGGCCTCGAAGGCCGCGTCAAGTTCGCGCTGCAGGATTACCGCCAGCTCACGACGAAGTTCGACCGCATCGTCTCGGTCGGCATGTTCGAGCACGTGGGCGTCGGCCACTACGGCGAGTTCTTCGCCAAGGTCAACGAGCTCATGCCCGACGACGGCCTCATGCTGCTGCATTCGATTGGCAAGATGAGTCCGCCCGGCACAGCGAGCCCGTGGCTCAGGAAGTACATCTTCCCCGGTGCCTACTCGCCTGCGCTCTCGGAAGTCTTCCCGGCGACGGAGAACAACAGCCTTTGGGTGACCGACCTCGAGTTCCTACGCGTGCACTATGCGACGACGCTCCGGCACTGGCATACGCGCTTCGAGGCGAACCGGGCGAAGATCGCCGCGATGTACGACGAGCGCTTCTGCCGCATGTGGGAGTTCTACCTGATAAGTGCGGAGATGATGTTCCGCACCGGATCGCAGGAGGTCTTCCACATGCAGCTCTCGCGCAGGCGCGACGTCGCGCCGATCGTACGCGACTATGCGACGGACGTTCAGCGCGACTACGAGCGCCTCGAGCGCGAGCGCGGCATCGTTTGGGACTAAGCCGCGCCGTTTGGCGCCGGCTTCCGCCGCGCACGCTCGCGTTTTGCCGTATTGGTGATCTTGCCGGCAGTCGCGTCGAGCTTGCGCTGCGCAGCATTGAACGTGTCGCGCAGTGCAATGAAGACGTCCGTATAGTCCCCCTCGCTATTGATCACGATCGGCTGCTGGCCCGGCATCCCGATATCGATCTTGACCGTGAACATCTTGGCCCGGGCCGCCGTGCGGCTCGTCGAGGCGATCACCACGCGGGCGTGGGTGATCCGGTCGAAATGGCCGTGCAGGCGGGAAAATTTTTCCTGAATGCGGGCCTCGAGCGCTTCGCTCTTGTCGACGCCGTGGAAAGAGATCTCGAGGGGTGTCGTCATGCTGAGGCAACCTTTCCTATGCGGTTAACCGGCTGGCCATATCTTGGACGTGGGAGACAGGCTCCGCCGGATCAAGAGCCTCGCCCAAATTCATGCCTGCGGCCTTGCGATCGATCATTGCAGCTCAGTGCAGGATACCTTCATACTGAAATGCCAATTCCACAGCTCCAGGGGCGTGTATGAGCGGCGTATTCTTCGTGACAGGCGGTTCGCGCGGCATCGGCGCTGCGGCGGCGCGCCTTGCGGCCGAGCGGGGCTATGACGTCGCGCTGACGTACATCGGCCGCAAGGATGCCGCAGAGACAGTCGTCGCCGATCTCCAGAAGCTTGGGCGCCGTGCGGTTGCCATTCAGTGCGATGTCGCGGACCCGGTCGCGATCCGCATTGCCTTCGAGGCCGTGGACCGCACGTTCGGCCGCCTCGATGCCTTCTTCAACAATGCGGGCATCCTCTGGCCGCACACGCGCTTTGTCGACATCTCGGCGGAACAGCTCGCGCGGACGATTGCCGTCAATCTCGTCGGTCCCTTTCATGCCAATCAGCAGGCTGTACGGCGCATGTCGACCAGGCTCGGCGGCAAGGGCGGCGCGATTGTCAACACGTCGTCGATGGCCGCGCGCCTCGGCGGCGCCTTCGAGTGCGTGGACTATGCTGTCTCTAAAGGCGGCATCGATACGATGACCATCGGTCTCGCCAAGGAGCACGCTGGCGAGGGCATTCGCGTCAACGGCGTGCGTCCTGGCGTCATCGAGACCGACATCCACGCCAGCGCAGGCGATCCGGGCCGTGTCGCGCGCATTGCTTCCAGCGTGCCCATAGGGCGTGGTGGCACGGCGCGCGAGGTGGCCGAGACCGTGCTGTGGCTCTGCTCGCCGGAGGCGTCCTACGTGACGGGCGTGACGATCGACGTGGCGGGTGGCCGCGGACTTTGAGCGCGCGTCGGCGTCACGCGCTCCCGCAGAAGCCGTGCGCCTTCACGACCCGCTTGTCGGACGGCGGGAATTTGTCCAGCCGATCAGCCGGCCGTATAGGCCGGCGCACGAGCTCGCCTCCGCAGTTCGGGCATCGTCCGCCGGGCAGGCGATGTTCTGCGCAGTCCGCGCAGAACGTGCACTCGAAGGAGCAGATCACCGCATCCGGCGCATCGGGCGGCAGATCCTTGTCACAGCATTCACAGTTCGGCCTGAGTGCCAGCATCACGAGCCTCCCGCACGACGCGATCAGAAGAAAGCCTGCAGCCCCGTCTGGGCGCGGCCGAGGATAAGCGCGTGCACGTCGTGCGCGCCCTCGTACGTGTTGACCGTCTCGAGGTTCGCCGCGTGACGCATCACGTGATACTCGATCTGGATGCCATTGCCGCCGTGCATGTCGCGCGCGACGCGGGCGATGTCGAGTGCCTTGCCGCAGTTGTTGCGCTTGATGATCGAGATGGCTTCCGGCGCGAGGCGGCCCTCGTCGAAGAGACGCCCGCAACGCAGAGCAGCCTGCAGGCCCAGTGAGATCTCCGTCTGCATGTCGGCGAGCTTTTTCTGCACGAGCTGGGTCGCGGCGAGCGGCCGGCCGAACTGCTTCCTGTCGAGCGTGTACTGGCGCGCGCGGTGCCAGCAATCCTCGGCAGCTCCCATGGCGCCCCAGGCGATGCCGTAGCGCGCGCGATTGAGGCAGCCGAACGGCCCCTTGAGGCCGGATACATTCGGCAGCATCGCGCTTTCTGGCACCACGACGCCGTCCATGACGACTTCGCCGGTGATCGAGCAGCGGAGGCTCAACTTGCCGCCGATCTTCGGCGCCGAAAGGCCCTTCATGCCCTTCTCGAGAACGAAACCGCGGATCTCGTCGTTGTGCGCCGCCGACTTCGCCCACACCACGAACACGTCCGCGATCGGCGCGTTCGAGATCCAGGTCTTGTTGCCCGTCAGGCGGTAGCCGTCGGACACCTTCTCGGCCCGCGTCTTCATGCCACCGGGATCGGAGCCGGCATCGGGTTCGGTGAGGCCGAAGCAGCCGACGTACTCGCCGCTTGCGAGCTTCGGCAGGTACTTCATGCGCTGCTCTTCCGAGCCATAGGCATAGATCGGATACATGACGAGCGACGACTGCACCGAGTTCATCGAGCGGTAGCCGGAGTCCACCCGCTCGACCTCGCGCGCGACAAGCCCGTAGGACACGTAGTTCGCACCGGCGCAGCCGTATTTCTCGGGGATGGTCACGCCGAGCAGGCCGAGGGCCCCCATCTCGTTGAAGATCTCGCGGTCGGTGCGCTCCTCCAGGTAGGCGGAGATGACCCGCGAGGCGAGCTTGTCCTGGCAATAGTCCCGCGCGGTATCGCGGATCATCCGCTCGTCCTCGGTGAGCTGCTCCTCGATGAGGAACGGGTCGTCCCACTGAAAGGCGGCGCGCGATGCCTTGGCGGCTTTGTCCTGCATGATGCTCAGTTCCGATCGTCCGACGTTGATGTGCGTTCGCGGATCACTTTATCACTTCGATGAGGTCCTTGAACTCCCTCGTGTCGCCGCGGCCGAGCCATTCGAAGGCGACCATCTCGTGCGTGACGATGTTGGCGCCGGCGCGCTCGAGGCGCCGGATGGCGAGATCGCGCACAGGGGCAACCCGTGAGCCGACGGCATCGGCAACCAGGAAGACCTCGAGCCCGGCGGCAATCAGGTCGAGCGAGGTCTGCCCGACGCACACGTGGGCCTCCAGGCCGGCGACGACGACCTGCGTGCGGCCCTCGTTCCCAAGCCTCTCGATGCGCGCGCGGATGGCCGGCTCCTGCCAGGAGGAGAAGGCGATCTTGACCAGGGCCTGCGTTTCATGGCCGAGAGCGGCGAGGACCATGGGCGCGGTCCGCCCGAGCCCCTCCGGATAGTGCTCGGTCAGGGTCACGGGGATGTCGAGGCGTCGCGCATAGTGAGCAAGGCGCGCGCAGTTGGCGGTAACCATTTCCCCACCGGCGACATGAGGCGCCAGTCGATCTTGAATGTCGATCAGCAGGAGCTGAGAGCGGCCGCGATCCATGAGCATGTCGTATTCCCGGCCCTGGTACCCCTCGGGCGCAAGGCAAATGATCGCGCGGTCTTGATCTAAGATCGTATCACCCTTACATAAAATAGCGTTTGGCTAATGGCTGTCCGAGACGCCGCCGGCTACTGCCGCCGAAGTCAAGAAAAAAGTTACGCGCGGGCTTGTATCGGCTGCGGGTAACCTCTATAAGAGGCGTCCGAAACACATCCAAGCGAAAGTCGACATCGCAGCAGGCGGGACTTGAAAACCCGGGAACTGCCTTGTCGGCTGCACTTCGTTTGCGGTGTCCGTTGTGGCGCGGACTGCGGGGTCTCGCGAAGGTCAATCCACCTGAATGTGCATGCCTGACCGTGTTCGGGGGTGGACCTCGAGGGGTGTAGCTCAATTGGTAGAGCGTCGGTCTCCAAAACCGAAGGTTGGGGGTTCGAGACCCTCCGCCCCTGCCAGTTCACCCAGATGCGAGAGCGGTGTTCGCGACGGATGGAATTTGAGCGTGAGTGTCCTCGTTGGTCCTCTCGCCACGGACAGGCAGGGAATGAGAACTGATGGCGAGAACCAATCCCTTCGAGTTTCTCCAGCAGGTGCGGCAGGAAACGGCCAAGGTCACATGGCCGACCTGGAAGGAGGTCTGGATCACAACGGCCATGGTGCTCGTCATGGTCACGCTCGCGGCGATCTTTTTTACGGTTGTGGATCAAGGCATTGGATGGGTGGTGCAGCTTGTGCTGAACATGTTCCGCTGACGGGGTGGGCGGTTGCCGGTTGGGCCGCTCCGGCGCGAAGGGATTAGTTGACAGCAGGGCAGCATGGCAAAGCGCTGGTACATTGTTCACGCCTACTCGAACTTCGAGAAGAAGGTCGCCGAGGCTATCAAAGAGCGGGCGAAGGCCGCCGGTCTCGACCACCTCTTCGAGGAGGTGCTGGTGCCGTCCGAGGACGTCATCGAGATGCGCCGCGGCCGCAAAGTGCACGCGGAACGCAAGCTCTTCCCGAGCTATGTGCTCGTGAAGATGGAAATGACCGACCCGGCGTTCCTGCTCATCAAGAACACGCCGAAG
This sequence comes from Pseudomonadota bacterium, assembly GCA_963205015.1. Lineage (GTDB taxonomy): Bacteria > Pseudomonadota > Alphaproteobacteria > Rhizobiales > Hyphomicrobiaceae. Next base: position 5,819 of record CAUJKI010000582.1, on the reverse strand, counting down.
GTGACGGGTTTCCTCGGCGCGGACAACAAGGCGGTTCCGATCTCGGAAGAGGAGGCCATGCGCATCCTCAACCAGGTCAAGGAGGGCGTCGAGCGGCCGAAGCCGACCGTCACTTTCGAGATCGGCGAGCAGGTCAAGGTGGCGGACGGGCCGTTCGCGAGCTTCAGCGGCCTTGTCGAGGAGGTCGATGAGGAGCGCTCCCGCCTCAAGGTGGCGGTCTCGATCTTCGGACGGCCGACGCCGGTGGAATTGGAGTTCACGCAGGTAGAGAAGGTCGGATGAGGTGAGTTCTAGCGGCGCCGCAACTACGCGCCGCGGGAGACCAAAGAATCGGCACGATGCGGAGTCCGGATGGCGCAAGCCGAAGGCTCCGTGTCGCGTCTGTGCGGGAGGGCTGAAGCCGGCCCGATTGACCGCTAACCCTGGGGGCTTCGCCCCCGAACGTAGAGACAGGGGATAGAGTAGAAAGATGGCGAAAAAGATAGACGGCTATATCAATCTGCAGGTGAAGGCCGGTCAGGCCAATCCTGCACCGCCGATCGGGCCCGCGCTCGGTCAGCGCGGCGTGAACATCATGGAGTTCTGCAAGTCCTTCAATGCCAAGACGAAGGACATGGAGCAGGGCACGCCGATTCCGGTGAAGATCACGGTTTTCTCCGACCGCTCCTTCACCTTCGAGATGAAGACACCGCCGGCCTCCCACTTCCTCAAGAAGGCGGCGGGGATCGAGTCGGCCTCGAAGGAGCCCGGCCGCGCCGTTGCCGGCAGCGTGACGATGGCGCAGGTGCGCGACATCGCCAAGGTGAAGATGAAGGACCTCAACACCGACGACCTCGAGGCCGCCGCGCGCATCATCGCCGGCTCGGCACGGTCGATGGGCCTTCGGGTGACGGAGTAAGAGCGATGGCAGCGCCCAGCAAGGAAGTCCTCAAGGCGACGCGCGTCGCCGGCGGCAAGCGTCTCGCGGCACTCCGCGGCACGGTCGATCGCAACAAGAGCTACGGCATCGACGAGGCCGTGAAGCTCGTGAAATCGAATGCCAAGGCGAAGTTCGACGAGACCGTCGAGATCGCCATGAACCTCGGTGTCGATCCGCGCCATGCCGACCAGATGGTCCGCGGCGTGTGCAACCTGCCGCACGGATCCGGCCGTACGCAGCGTGTTGCCGTGTTCGCGCGCGGGCCGAAGGCCGAGGAGGCGAAGGCGGCCGGTGCCGATGTCGTCGGTGCCGAGGACCTCGTCGAGCAGGTCAGCAAGGGCGTCATCAACTTCGACCGCTGCATCGCGACGCCGGACATGATGGGCCTCGTCGGCCGCCTCGGTAAGGTACTCGGCCCCCGTGGCCTTATGCCGAACCCGCGCGTCGGCACCGTGACGATGGACGTCGTGACGGCCGTGCAGGGCGCCAAGGGCGGCGCAGTCGAGTTCCGCGTCGAGAAGTCGGGGATCATCCATGCCGGTGTCGGCAAGGCGAGCTTCTCCGAGCAGGCGCTGGTCGAGAACATCAAGGCGTTCGTCGATGCCGTGGTGAAGGCGCGTCCTGCGGGTGCCAAGGGCACCTACCTGAAGCGCGTCGCCGTGACGTCCTCGCAGGGCCCCGGCGTCAAGGTCGACTCGGCGAGTGTGACGAGCGGCGTGGCCGGTCCGGCCTGATCGCCGCAACGAGAATTCCGGATCGCGAGATCCGGGAGAGGAGAGAAGGCTCAGGCCCTCTCTCCGACCTGTCCGAGATTGCTGGTGGTGGCCTCGGTCACCTTAAGCCAACCGGGCCAGCATGAGACGGGAGACGGCCGGAAGCCGGCGCTCGAATGAGCGCTCCTTCGCCGCAAGGCGGGGGCCGGTTCGAACCTCTTGGGAAGCGCCGTGCCGTCGGTTTCGACGCGCGGGCGGACAGGAACCGCAGCGTCGCCGCAGCTAGGGACCGAAATGTCTCCTGCTCCCGGCGGCAAGGTGCAACCCGCGATCCCGCCCGCAAGGGCGTGCTCGCACGATGGAGTGTAGCCAGGTGGATAGAGCTGCCAAGCAAGAGCTCGTCACGACGCTCCACGACGTGTTCAAGGACACGGGCGTGATCGTTGTGGCCCACTATGCCGGCATGACCGTCGCCCAGATGACCGAATTCCGCAAGCGCATGAAAGAGGCTGGCGGAACGGTCAAGGTGGCGAAGAACACGCTGGCGGTCCTGGCGCTCAAGGAGACGAATTCAGAGGGCATCTCGAATCTGTTCAAGGGGCAAACGTGCATTGCCTACTCGAGCGATCCGATGGTGGCCGCGAGGATTGCCGTCAAGTACAGCCGGGAGAACGACAAGCTCGTGATCCTCGGCGGTGCGATGGGGAGCAACATCCTCGACTCCGCGAGCGTCAAAGCACTCGCCGACCTCCCCTCGCTGGACGAGCTGAGGGCGAAGCTCATCGGTCTCCTCAACGCGCCGGCGACGAAGATCGCCCGCACGATCAAGGAACCGGGGGCCAAGCTCGCGCGCGTCATCCAGGCGCAGGCGAGCAAGAGCGAGGCCGCTTGAAGGCATGTGGCGCGGCGCTGATCGCCGCGAGCAGGACGAACAACAGAACCTGGACCGCCGAGCGGTTCGAACCGAACTCAAGGAAACACTGAAATGACCGATCTCGCAAAAATCGTCGACGACCTGTCGAAGCTGACTGTTCTCGAGGCCGCTGAGCTCGCGAAGCTTCTCGAGGAGAAGTGGGGCGTCTCGGCTGCCGCCGCCGTCGCCGTCGCTGCGGCTCCCGCCGCTGCGGCAGCCGCTGTCGAGGAGCAGACGGAGTTCACCGTCATCCTCAAGGCGGCCGGCGACAAGAAGATCAACGTCATCAAGGAGGTCCGCGCCATCACCGGTCTCGGCCTCAAGGAGGCGAAGGATCTTGTCGAGGCCGGCGGCAAGGCCGTCAAGGAAGGCGTGCCGAAGGACGAGGCTGCCAAGCTCAAGAAGCAGCTCGAGGACCAGGGCGCGACCGTCGAAGTCAAGTAATTGCGGGTGCCTGAGCCGGTCTCCGTCAGGAGATCGGCTCAGGCAACTCCCCCGAGGGCCCCGCTGCTGTAGAGGCACAGCGGAACACGGGACCTTCCGGCGAGTTGCGCGAGGACCGGTTGAGAGCGGCCGGTTCTGCGCCCCGAGAGATGACATTCACGAGATGCGTCGATGGGAGACGAGCCCCATCCCCGGCATCTGCGACGCGAGAGGAGCGCACATGGCTGAAGATTTCACCGGCCGCAGGCGGATGAGGAAGCGGTTCGGCTCGATCGCCGAGGTGGCGGAGATGCCGAATCTCATCGAGGTGCAGAAGAGCTCCTACGATGACTTCCTGATGGTCAGGGAGCCGGCTGGCGGCCGTCCTGAGACCGGCCTGCAGGCGGTGTTCAAGTCGGTGTTTCCGATTTCGGACTTCTCGGGCAAGGCCACGCTCGAGTTCGTCCGTTACGATTTCGATCCGCCGAAGTTTGACGTCGACGAGTGCCAGCAGCGCGACATGACGTACGCGGCGCCGCTGCGCGTAAAGCTGCGTCTCATCGTGTTCGATATCAATGAGGAGACCGGCTCGCGCTCGATCAAGGGCGTGAAGGAGCAGGACGTCTATATGGGCGACATGCCGTTCATGACTCAGAACGGCACATTCGTCATCAACGGCACCGAGCGCGTCATCGTCTCGCAGATGCATCGCTCGCCCGGCGTCTTCTTCGACCATGACCGGGGCCGTACGCACGCCTCGGGCAAGCTGCTGTTCGCCGCCCGCATCATTCCCTATCGCGGCTCCTGGCTCGACTTCGAGTTCGACGCCAAGGACGTCGTCTATGTGCGCATCGACCGTCGCCGCAAGCTGCCGGTGACGACGCTGCTCTATGCCCTCGGTCTCGACGACGAGCAGATCCTCGGCACGTTCTACGGCTCCATCCTGGTCCGTCGGACCAAGAAGGGCTGGACCATGCCGTTCATCCCCGAGAAGATGCGCGGTGTGACGCCGGCGGCCGACATCGTCGATGCCAAGTCCGGCAACGTCGTCGCCAAGGCGGGCGAGAAGATCTCCGTGCGCCGCGCGCGCGAGCTCGCCGAGAGCGGCGTCAAGGAAGTGCTGGTCGCGCCCGAGGATCTCGTCGGCAAGTATCTCGCCGAGGACATCGTCGATCTCTCGACCGGCCAGATCTATGGCGAAGCCGCCAATGAGCTCGACCAGAAGCTGCTCGACAAGCTGACCGAGGCCGGCATCGCCGAGTTCGCTGTGCTCGACATCGACCACGTGACTGTCGGCGACCACATCCGCTTGACGCTCAAGGTCGACAAGAACGCCAACCGTGACGAGGCGCTGCTCGACAACTACCGCGTCATGCGCCCCGGCGAGCCGCCGACGATCGACGCCGCCGAGACGCTCTTCCATGGTCTGATGTTCGACTCCGAGCGCTACGATCTCTCGGCCGTCGGCCGTGTGAAAATGAACATGCGCCTCGGCGACATCAAGGACTTTGTTCCGGCTGAAGACACAGTCCGCGTTCTCAGGCCTCAGGACATCCTCGCAGTCGTGCGCACGCTCGTCGATCTGCGCGACGGCAAGGGCGAGATCGACGACATCGATCACCTCGGCAACCGGCGCGTGCGCTCGGTCGGCGAGCTGATGGAGAACCAGTACCGCATCGGCCTCCTGCGCATGGAGCGCGCGATCAAGGAGCGCATGAGCTCAGTCGACATCGACACGGTCATGCCTCAGGACCTGATCAACGCGAAGCCGGCGGCGGCGGCCGTGCGCGAGTTCTTCTGCTCCTCGCAGCTCAGCCAGTTCATGGACCAGACGAACCCGCTCTCCGAGATCACGCACAAGCGGCGTCTCTCGGCGCTGGGTCCTGGCGGTCTCACGCGTGAGCGCGCGGGCTTCGAGGTCCGCGACGTGCATCCGACGCACTATGGCCGCATCTGCCCGATCGAGACGCCGGAAGGCCCGAACATCGGCCTCATCAACTCGCTCGCAACGTTTGCGCGGGTGAACAAGTACGGCTTCATCGAGAGTCCCTATCGTAAGGTCAAGGACGGTCGCGTGACCGACGAGGTCGTGTACCTCTCCGCTATGGAGGAGATGCGCCATCACGTTGCCCAGGCCAATGCCGAGATCGATGCGAAGGGCAAGCTGACCGGCGACCTCATCACCTGCCGTGTGCAGGGCGACGTGGTCCTCGTGAGTCCCGACAAGGTCGACTACATCGACGTGAGCCCGAAGCAACTCGTATCAGTCGCGGCGGCGCTCATCCCGTTCCTCGAGAACGACGACGCCAACCGCGCCCTCATGGGCTCGAACATGCAGCGTCAGGCGGTGCCGCTTCTCCGCGCCGAGGCGCCGCTTGTCGGCACCGGCATGGAGGAGGTCGTTGCGCGCGACTCGGGCGCTGCGATCGCCGCACGCCGCACCGGCATTGTCGATCAGGTGGACGCAACGCGTATCGTCATCCGCGCGACGGAGGAGACCGATCCTTCGAAGCCGGGCGTCGACATCTACCGCCTGCGCAAATTCCAGCGCTCGAACCAGAACACCTGCATCAACCAGCGTCCGCTCGTGACGGTGGGCGATCACGTACAGGCCGGCGAGATCATCGCTGACGGTCCCTCGACGGATCTCGGCGATCTCGCACTCGGCAAGAACGTGCTCGTCGCGTTCATGCCGTGGATGGGCTACAACTTCGAGGACTCGATCCTGCTCTCGGAGCGTGTCGTTGCCGACGACATCTTCACCTCGATCCACATCGAGGAGTTCGAGCTCAGCGCCCGCGACACGAAGCTCGGGCCCGAGGAAATCACACGCGATATTCCGAACGTTTCG
>CAUJKI010000581.1 GCA_963205015.1 Pseudomonadota bacterium | reverse complement strand
AAGGGACTTGCGTCCGCGCACCTTCAGCTTGAGACGGCGCCAGGCATCCTCGGGGAGCGTCTCGTAGGTGGCCGGATCGAGCAGCGTGGCCATTTCCTCATCCAGCCAGTGCGCGCGCCCGGAGGTCTCGAGCATCTTCTTGAGGTTCGTGTAGACCTTGCGCAGGTGGGTTACATCGCCGAGCGCATAGTGAAGCTGCTTCTGGCTCAGCGGCCGGCGGCTCCAGTCGGTGAAGCGCGAGGTCTTGTCGAGATCCTCGCCGCTGATGCGCTTCACGAGATTGACGTAGCTGATGCTATCGCCGAACCCGCACACCATGGCCGCGACCTGCGTATCGAATACCGGCGCCGGCAGCGCACCGGTCTTGACGTGCACGATTTCAAGATCCTGGCGCGCGGCGTGGAAGACCTTGACCACGTCGCGATCGGTCATCAGGTCCCAGAAAGGCGCGAGGTCGAGGCCCTCGGCGAGCGGATCGATGATCCCTTCCGCATCCGGACCGGCGAGCTGGACGAGACACAGCTTCGGCCAGAAGGTCTGCTCGCGCATGAACTCGGTGTCGACGGCGACATAAGGGTTTTGTGCGAGCTCGCGGCAAAGGGCGGCAAGCCCGTCGGTCGAGGTGACGACATTCATCGCGGCAGTATCGGGACCCGGACTGAGCTTGGGGGATGGCGAGGGCATAGCAGGTTCACGGCCAAGCGCAACAGGCAGATTGGCGCGGTACAGCCGTGCTGAATCCGCCGCAGACCGTCCTTCCGGCGGACCGGCGGGGGCCGCTCTGGCTTAGCGTCCCGAAAGGATCAGCCCATCCGGGCCGCTGCGCAGGCTGAGCCCTTGGGCCGAGAGCGCGCGGGCGAGGTCGTCGGGGCTCCCAGGAAAACTCAGCGCAATGCGGGCGCTGCGCGCGGAGAGACCCTCCACCTCTAGGTTGTCGACGCCGGGGGTCGCCGCGAGGCGCTGGCTGATCTGCTGCCATTCCCCCATGCCCTGGAAGGACACCGAGAGGCGGATCGGCCCGCCGCTCGGCGCGGCACCGCGTGCGCCGTAGCTCCGGGGCCCTTCGCCATAGCCGGCTCCCGGCTGGCCGCCGAAACCGGCTGGCGGCTCGCCGGCCCGCGCTGTGGTGAGATGCGCGTTCGCTGCCTTCCAGCGCCCTTCGAGCACGCCGAGCGCGACGACCGCGGCGAGCTCGGATGTGTAGGCGAGGTCGCCGTCGAGCCGGTAAGTGCGTGCAAGCGCGATCGGTCCCACCGCATCCTGGCCGCCGAGTGTGACGGTGGCCTTCTTGCCGTCCGCACTCGGCTCGAGTACGGCGAGGACGACGAGCGATGTCTGGTATTCTCCGGCCACGGCACGCTGGGCACCGCCCTCGCCGGCAAGCGCGGCCGTGACCGTGTCGGCATTGAGCGTCTTCTTTGCCTGGCCGAGGGTCACCGGTGTGAGCGCGTTGACCAGATCGAGGCCGCGCCAGGCATAGGTCCACGTATCGGTGGCTTCGGCGATCACGTTCGCGGGCTGACGCTCGGCGCGGTAGATGGGCACGACCACAATGCGCGGCGCCTGCTTGTCGACGTAGGGGATGCCCTGCCCGTCGAGCAGCCGTTGGACGGCCTCGGGCTGGAAGGAAAAGTCGTAGCTCGCGATGTATTCGGTCGAGGAGTTGCGCTCGGAGCGCACCGAGAAGCCTTCGATCATAGGCCCGGCGGGCGTCGCCTTGATGGCCTTGAGACGCGCGTAGGACGTCACCGGGACGATGCGCTTCAGGAGCGAGCGGAAGGCGGCCTGCTGGCCATCGGCGATCGCCTGCTCCTTCGCGGCCACGGCATCGGCCGCGCGCGCCTCGACCGGGTAGTTGCCGATGACGAAGACCCTGGAGTCCTCAGCCGTTGCGGGGCCGCCCATGAGACCGGCCAGCAGAAGGCCGACGGCCCCCTTGCCTATGCCGCGCTGCGCGCGCTTATGGCCATGCTCGCCCATGCTGGTGTTGCCCAAAAGCCCTGTCGTGGTGCCTAACGGTCCCACGTCCCGCCAAATAGTCGTCAACAGAGGACAAACTGACCTTTCCGTGAGTTGCCGAACACCCCACGGATTGCTATTGCCCCGCACAATGCCCATGAGTTCGGGCCTGCCAGTTGGGCCATGACCATTGGGGCGAAAGTAGGGATGGCGGCGGGCAAAGCGACCCTCAGTCCCCGATTGCTCCAAAGTTCCTGTCCCGCCGTGGCGCGCGCGCCGCGAAATTCGGGCCCCGAGGCGACCTCTTCGAGGGTGCAATGACGTCAATCGGTCACAACGGTGCCGGAACGGATCCCAACGCGCCTGTCACCTATCGTGATTCCGGCGTCGATATCGATGCCGGCAATGCCCTGGTGGCTGCGATCAAGCCGCTCGTGAGGGCAACCCGCCGCCCCGGCGCCGATGCGGACCTGGGCGGCTTCGGTGGGCTCTTCGATCTCAAGGCCGCCGGCTACAAGGACCCGATTCTCGTCGCGGCCAACGACGGGGTCGGCACCAAGCTCAAAATCGCCATCGAGACCGGCCAGCACGCAACCATCGGCGTCGATCTCGTCGCCATGTGCGTCAACGACCTTCTCGTGCAGGGCGCGGAGCCGCTGTTCTTCCTCGACTACTTCGCGACCGGCAAGCTGGATGTGGCGGTCGCGCGCGAGGTCATCGCCGGGATCGCGGCCGGTTGCCATGAGGCAGGATGTGCGCTGATCGGCGGCGAGACGGCCGAAATGCCGGGCATGTACGGTGGCGGCGACTACGATCTCGCCGGCTTTGCCGTCGGTGCCGTCGAGCGCGGCGGTGTGTTGCCTCGCTCCGATATTGCGGTCGGCGACCTGCTCATCGGCCTGCCCTCCTCTGGCGTGCATTCCAACGGTTATTCGCTTGTGCGCCGGCTCGTTGCGGGTGCGAGCCTCGAGTGGGATGCGCCGGCGGCCTACGCGCCCGAGACATCGCTTGCGGCAAGCCTGCTCACGCCGACGCGCATCTACGTCAAGCCGGTGCTCGCGGCGTTGCGTGCGACCGGCGGCAGCGGCCCTGAAGGCGCCATCAAGGCGCTCGCGCACATCACGGGCGGCGGGCTCTCGGAAAACGTCCCGCGCGTGCTCACCGATCAGATCGGGGCCGAGATCGACCTCAATGCCTGGACGCCGCCTGCGGTCTTCGGCTGGCTCAAGACGGCCGGTAATCTCGACGACGCCGAGATGCTGCGCACATTCAACTGCGGCATTGGCCTTGTCATCGTGGCAGCGCGGGCGCACGCCGGTGCCGTGCTCAAGGAGCTGCGCAACGCCGGCGAGGCCCCGATGATCATCGGCCGCATCGCGCCGGCACGCGGCGTGCTGAGCGAGGCCAAGGGCAAG
>CAUJKI010000580.1 GCA_963205015.1 Pseudomonadota bacterium | reverse complement strand
GGCAGCGGCGGCACCCGATCGGCAGAGCGCTCCGTGCTCATGCGGCGGCCCCCTCGAGTTGCGGAACCGACGCATAGAAGTGCGCCAGTCCCGCAAGCAGTCGTGCGGGATCGGTCTCCGTGCACAGGCGCTGGCGGTTCGACTTGACGACGGCGGGCGGGGCACCGCTCGTCTCGAGATACCAGCCAATGTGCTTCCTCGCGTTCCTGAGACCGAGAAATGCGCCATAGTGGCTGAGCATCGCCTCGACATGGCCGACGGCGATTTCGCGTTGCGTATCGAGTGGCGGCGCGCCCGGATCGACGCCGCTTGCGAGGAAGGCCGCGACCCGCGCGGGCAGCCACGGCGCACCATAGGCCCCGCGCCCGATCATGACACCATCAGCACCCGAGGCTGCCAGCGCCACTCGCGCGTCCTCCGGCGTGCCGATGTCGCCATTGACGATGACCGGAATGGATACGGCTTCCTTGACGCGGCGGACGAATTTCCAGTCCGCTTTGTCTTTGAAGAATTGACAGCGCGTGCGGCCGTGCACGGTGACGAGCGCGATGCCTGCCGCCTCGGCACGCCGCGCGAGTTCGGGAGCGTTGAGATGGGCGTGATCCCAGCCCATGCGCATCTTCAAGGTCACGGGCACACGGACGGCACCAACTGTTGCATCGATCAAACCAATTGCGTGATCGATATCTCGCATCAAGGCGCTACCGGAGAGCTTGCCGGTCACCTCGCGCGCCGGGCATCCCATGTTGATGTCGATGATCTCGGCGCCCAGTCCTTCGGCAATGCGCGCGCCTTCCGCCATCCAGCAGGCCTCCCGTCCTGCAAGCTGCATGACAAAGGGCCGCCCGCTCGCAAACGCCGTACGTCGGAGGACATCGGGGCGCTCACGCACCAGCTCCTCGCTGGCAACCATCTCCGAGACGACATATTCGGCGCCACAGCGCTGCGCGGCCTGCCTGAACGGCATATCGGAGACGCCCGACATAGGCGCGAGCAATACACGACCGGCCAACTGCGACGTGCCGACAATCAAATCGCGCGCAGGCTCGGGCACGGGTCGCGTCCCCATGCCTGCCGCTCCGCGTGAATTGGTGTCTAGCCTACCGCTCATCCTCTGCCCTATTTTTGAGCAAGACTACATCGTGCCCAATAATTATTCAAACTAGATAAGGATGCCCTCCTTCGCAAGTGCGAAATTGCAGTGCAGCGTGCCGCTCTTGCATAGCCCCTGAGCTGGCCCTATGAGCATTTGCACAAGTTTTGGATTTGGTTACTTTTCGCCGGCGCGCGCATTTCTGTCCGTCGCCCGCACGCTTCGGGGGCAGGGTCGTGTCAACCATAGCGATCATCGTCGCCGCCGGGCGCGGCAGCCGGGCAGGCACATCCACCATCCCTAAACAGTATGCGGACCTCGGCGGCGTGCCGATGCTGGCCCGGACGCTGGAGGTCTTTGCCTCCCATCCCGACATCGACCACGTCCTTGCCGTGGTCCATCCGAATGATTTGCTTCGCTATCAGGCCGCCGCACAGCGGGTTTCCGGCAAGCTGCTCCCGCCCGTGACCGGCGGCGCGAGCCGGCAGATCTCGGTCCACAATGGCCTCGAAGCGCTCCTCAACCACAATCCGACACGCGTGCTCATCCATGACGCTGCGCGACCGTTCGTAACGCACGCGCTGATCGACCGGGTGCTTGCCGCGCTCACGACATCGACCGGTGCCCTGCCGGCACTCCCCGTTCCAGACACGCTCAAGCGTGCCGATGCGGCGGGCAACGTTGCCGGCACGGTCGACCGGAGCGACCTCTGGCGCGCCGAGACGCCACAGGGCTTCCGCTATCCCGAAATCCTCGCCGCCCATCGCGCGGCCGAGGCTTCGGGCCGCAGCGAGTTCACCGACGATTCGAGCCTCGCGGAATGGCACGGCGTAACCTGCGCCCTGGTCGATGGCGAGGCGCACAACATCAAGATCACGAGCGCGGAGGACCTCGCCTTGGCCCAGCAGTCGTTCGGCCGGACTGCGCCGACCATCACGGACGTGCGCCACGGCACGGGCTTCGATGTCCACCGCTTCGGCGATGGCGACCATGTCTGGCTCTGCGGGATCGCCGTACCGCATACCCACAGCCTCGTGGGCCACTCCGACGCGGATGTCGGCCTCCACGCGCTCAGCGATGCGCTGCTCGGCGCCATTGCCGACGGCGACATCGGCCAACACTTCCCGCCGAGCGACATGCAATGGAAGGGCGCGCGCTCGGAGATCTTCCTCAAGGAGGCCGCGCGGCGCATCGCGGCCGCCGGCTACGCGATCGGCAATGTCGACGTGACGATCATCTGCGAAGCGCCTCGTGTCGGGCCGCACCGCGATGCCATGCGCGGCGAGATCGCGCGCATTCTCGGCATCGACATAGGCCGCGTCGGGGTCAAGGCAACAACGACGGAAACGCTCGGCTTCACGGGACGGCGCGAAGGCATCGCCGCCATGGCGAGCGCGACGGTGCTCCGCCGCGGCTGACGCGCACCGGCTATTCGAGTTTGCTGCCGAGGCGCGCCAACGTTCGTGATGGCAGCCCTTCTCAGCTTGCAGCCACGCCTGCCACTTCCTCGGGCGCGCGACGGAGCGGCAGCTCGATGATGAACGTGGCGCCGATGCCTGGCTGGCCGTCGGCGTCGATCGAGCCGCCATGGCGCTCGACGATCTTGCGTACGGTGGCAAGACCGACGCCGGTGCCCTCGTACTCGAGGCGACCGTGCAGGCGCTGGAAGATCGTGAAGATCTGCTCCTTGTACTTGTTGTCGAAGCCGATCCCGTTGTCGCGGACCTCGATCCGCACATGCGGCGCCCGATGATCAACACGCGTGCCGCCGACATCAGCCGAGCAAGTGATCGTGATCTCGGGCTTCACGTCGGGCTTGCGGAACTTGAGCGCATTCGCGAGCACGTTCTGGAGAAGCTGGCGCATCTGCGTCGCGTCCGCATCGATAGCCGGCAGAGGGTCCGACTTGATGACGGCACCGGACTCCTCGATCCGGATCTGGAGATCCGAGAGCACCCCCGTCAGCGTCTCGCCGAGTTCGACGCGCGCGAACGGTCGCGCCTTGGTCGTCACGCGCGAGTAGTCGAGCAGATCGTTGATGAGGCGGCGCATGCGGCCGGCAGCATTCTGCATCCGGTCGAGGAACATCTTCCCATCGTCAGGCAACGCACTGCCGTAACGGCTGACCAGCCGGTCGCCGAACGCCTCGATCTTGCGCAGCGGCTCCTGCAGATCGTGCGAGGCGACGTAGGCGAAGTCCTGCAGCTCCCGGTTCGAGCGCTCGAGCTTCTGCGCGTGCTCGCGCATCTGCTGCGCATGACGCTCGCTTTCGGTTACGTCCATGCAGGTAGCGATCGTTCCGCCATCCGGCATCGGCTCGCTGACGACGGCAATGAAGCGACCGTCGGCCAGATGCTGCTGGAACGTCCGCCGCGTCGTCTGATGGCGCGTTTCGTGACGCTCGCGCAGGACGCGGCGCGCCTCCTCCCCGGTGTAGTTGCCGACGCTGGCGCTGTGCACCATGACGTCGCTCAGTGCAACGCCCGGCTTCACGATCTCGGGCGAAAGACGGTACATTTCGAGGTACCGGCGATTGCAGATGATCAGGCGCTGTTCCGCGTCGTACATCGCGACGCCCTGCACCATGTTGTGCATGACCGCATCGAGGTGCATGTGCTGCACGGCGAGGCGCGCATTCAGATTCTCGCGCTCCGTGATATCTTCATGCGTACTGACGAGGCTGCCATCCGGCATCGGCAGGCGCAGGACTGCTATGGAGCGCCCATCCGCCAACCTCAGGACCTGCGAGACTTTCTCGTGGAAGCTCGCAAGGCCGTCACGCACGAATTGCTGACTGTCCACGCCTGCGTAGATGCCGCTTGCTACTCGTGCCTCCAGGATCTCCCTCAGGCTGGTGCCGGGCTTGATGCGCTCCGGATCGAGGCCGTAGATCTCGGCATAGCGGCGATTGGCAAAGATGACGCTCTGATCGGCATCGAACAGGCAAAGCCCCTGAGACATGTTGTCCAGAAGCATGTCGAACATCGCATTACGCGTGTGAAGCTCGCGCGTCAGACGAATGAGATCGGCCTCACGCTCCTTCATCTGCGTGATGTCGGCGCGCGTCTGCACGGTGCCGCCATCCGGCGTGCGCGTCTCGTTGATCAGGTGCCAGCGGCCGTCGGCAAGGCGCACCTCGGTCGGAATGCCGGGATTGCGATGGCGCTTGAGGGCACTGGCGAGGTAGGTTTCGGCCGATCGCCCCCTGAAGTCGAAACCACCGCGCCGGATTTCCTCCGCGAGCAGAGCCTCATACGATGCGCCCCGCACGATCCGTTCGGCGACGAGCTCCCGGCATTCGACGTACTTGCGGTTGAAGACAACAAGCTTTCCATCGGCATCAAAGAGGGCAAATCCCTCAGCCATCACGTCGAGCGCATGCGTCATGCGCTGGCGCGCGTTGGCCGCGATCTGGGCGAACTGCACGTTGAGATCGGTCACACTCGCCGAAGGTTCGAGTTCGCGGACGGTTTCGACGAGCGTCCCGCTCGGAAGGCAGGAGCGGTGCACCTCGATGAGCTTCGCGCTCGGCGCGACATAGCGGAACGTATCCTGCGTACCGGGGATGACGCGATCCATGGCCGCTTTCATGCGCGTGCCGATCTGCTCGTCGGACAGCTCAAGGCGCTCGAGCACGCGCCTGATCAGATCCCGGACGTGAGCCCCCGCAACAACTTCCTCGGGTGTATGACCGCGCAGAACCCGGTAGGTCTCGTTGCAGGCGAGAAGCCGTAGATCCTTGTCGAACATCGCGAGGCCGACGCCTGCGCCGGCCAGGAGCGCTCCAGCGCCTTCCACGGCCGAGGCGCTCTCGGCGCGATCATCGTGACTGGAGACCCCCATCCCCGAAAACGCAACAACGCCAGACTGAGCGGTCATCCCACTTTCCTCAATTGCCCCGCAGTATCCCGAAGGGGAAAAATGGCACACGCCCATTTAAGAACTGCTAAGCGTGCTTCGGGCGCCGCAGAGCATTGAGGAAAGCCTCCTTCCTCGACACACGCATCGATGTAATTAACTGATATTTATATAGAAATTATCACTCAGGCAGGCTCGGGGCCGTGCAGGAGCAGGAGGCGGTTCGGGATGGTGGCTGCCCCACTTCCCGCCATCAGATGCGGCCGAGCCCCCGTCCCGCCCGCCGGCGCCATCCTTCTGCGTTGAAGCTCGCGACCAGCGCCGCCGGGTCATAGAAGGTGTCGAGCCAGTCCGAAAACGGGATCGGGGCACGGGCATCGTGCTCGAGATAGGCCTCGAACAGGTGATCGAGGATGCCGGTCTTGGTAATCCGCACGTGGCCATAACGCAGCGAAAGCTGGCGGTGCGCCTCCGCGACCGGCACGCCCTCGCGCAGAATGAGGTAGAGCGCGCAAAAGAGACCCGTGCGGTCGGACCCGGACTTGCAGTGAACGAGCGTCGGGCCGTCGATCGCCTCGATCAGAGTGCGCATGGCCACAATATCGTTGCGAGTCGGTGCCGCCCGCGACCGGAGCCGCAGATCGACGAGTTCGAGCCCCAGCCGGGCGCAGGTCGCCTGCTCGAGCCAATATCCTCCGTTGGCCTCGGCGCCGCGCAGATTGATGATTTTGCGAACGCCGCGCCGCGCCGCCGCCCGCAGATGACGCGGCGCCGGCTGGGATGAGCGCCACAAGCCCGCCGTGACCTGATGAAGATTGCCGTAGAATTCGCGAAGCACGCCATAGTCGATCAGCCAGAGATCGAGATGATGGACGGTAGGACCAAGCCGGCGCACCAGCCACCCCGGCAGGGCGGCAGCCGTGCTCGCCTGCCACGCGCGCGCGGCCTTGCGAAACCGCCGCCGTTGCTGTCCTGCCAGCTTTGCCATCAGGCAACCGCAACCCCTCTATTGCCGCGCCATCCAGAGGAGCGGCACCCTCGAAAACCCATGACGATGCACCGGCTTTTTCGCGCCCTGGCTCCCTGCCCCTTGGCGAACGTCCTTATCGCCTGTATCGATGTCAGGCAATTGCAGTCGAGGTTGCGTTGCTAGCGGCACCCCGCAAGCCCGACGGACGGACCCATCCAGCGCGGCGATATGGCACCGGACGGGCAGGCTGATTTAGGTCTAAAGGGTCCGGCTGCGTCAGAACGACGCCCAGTCCATGGGCCATGAAAGCGGGCGGCGGTGGAGCGGATGGCGCGGTTGATCCGCCGCCGGTCTGCCCAGCGCCTGGGGAGTTTCGGTTGCAAGACGAAGTTTCGGTAGGAGCGCAGTGCGGATTTCCGGATCGGTATGCGCCTGTTCGGCATGTTCCTACCGTAGGGCTCTCTTCGCTGACGCTAAGGAGCGTGTGACGGCATGAGCGGGCAGGCGATCACCGGCGGACATCCGCCAGTGCCCTTGGCGCTGCACGCCTACCGCGCCGTGATGTCGCTCGCGCGGCCGGCAATGTGGCTGCTGCTGCGCCGCCGTGCCGAGCGCGGCAAGGAAGACCGCGCCCGGCGTGCCGAACGCTATGGGATCGCAGGCATCGCGCGGCCGGAAGGCGATCTCCTGTGGTTGCACGCCGCAAGCGTCGGCGAGACCAACGCCGTCCTTCCTCTGATCGAGCGCCTGCTGGCGGCCCGCAGGAACCTCACGGTGCTGCTCACTACCGGCACCGTGACCTCTGCCGGTCTCGCAGCCAAGCGCCTGCCAGCACGAGCATTACATCAGTACCTGCCGCTCGATTCGGCCCCTTATGTACGGCGCTTCCTCGATCACTGGCGACCCACAGTCGCCGTGCTGACCGAGCAGGAAATCTGGCCGAACCTCATTCTCGAGGCGCATGCGCGCGGCATTCGCCTTGCTCTCATCAATGCCCGCATGTCCGGGCGCAGCCTTGCGCGCTGGCAGGGTAAGCCGAGCATCGCAAAGGCGCTCTTTGGTCGGCTCGACGCTGTCCTTGCTCAGAACGATCAGCTCGCTCGCGCGCTTGCCTCGCTCGGCGCAAGCAATGCCGCTGCTGTCGGCAATCTCAAGCTCGATGCGCCGCTGCTTCCCGTCGACCAGGCTGCCGCAACAGCCCTCAATGGGGCGCTTGCGGGCCGGCCGCGCTTTCTTGCCGCGAGCACGCACCCGGGCGAGGACACCATCGTTGCGGACGCGCACCGCCTCATGCGGGCAAGCCTCCCCGATCTCTGCACGATCATCGCCCCGCGTCACCCCCATCGCGGCACACAGATTGCCGCCGAGCTTGCCGCCGCCGGACACAAGGTTGCCGTGCGCTCGCGGGGCGAGCTGCCCCAACCCGACGTGGATATGTACATCGCCGATACGATCGGCGAACTTGGAACGCTCTATTCCGTTGCCCCTATTGCGTTCATCGGCGGATCTCTGGTCGATCGCGGCGGACAGAACCCGATCGAAGCCGCCCGCCTCGGCGCCAGTGTGCTCGTCGGCCCCTGGCGATCGAGCTTCCTCGACATCTATGAGCCGCTGCTCGCCGCCGGCGGCGCGGTCGAGGTCCGGAGTAGCAAGGACATGGCACGCCAAGGTCTCGCATGGATCAGAGACCCGGCCAGCCGAAACGCTGTCGCAGCCATTGCAGCGGCGACGCTCAACCGCCTCTCCGGCGGTCTCGAGCGCACATCCCAGGCGATCATGGCCATGCTGGCGGAGCCACGCACCGCATAACCGCCGGGCGTGGCGCTTAAGCGTGCCCCGCCTCGCTGTGGAGGTGGGAAAGCTCGATGCCGATCTTGGAAAGCGCGCGTACGTACTTGAGTTCGAGATCGCTGTCGAAAACCAGGTCGCGATCTGCCGGGCAGTGCAACCATCCGTTGGCGCCGATCTCCGCCTCGAGCTGACCAGCCGCCCAGCCCGCATAGCCAAGCGCCAGCATCGAGCGGCGCGGCCCCTGTCCCGCGGCCATCGCCCTCAGGATTTCGATCGTTGCCGTCAGACAGATGCCGTCGCTGATGGCAAGCGTCGCCTCCTCGGCGAAATAATCGTTGGTGTGCAGGACGAAGCCGCGCTCGGACGAAACGGGGCCCCCGGTCAGCACGCTCTGCTCGAGAAAGGCCTCGGCGCCCCCCTCACCGAGCCCGAGCTGGCCGACCAGATCCGCAAGAGTGACGTCCGGCGAGCGCTGATTGACGATCAGGCCCATCGCCCCCTCGGCCGAGTGCGAGCACATATAGATCACCGACCGGCGAAACCGGCGGTCGCTCATCGTCGGCATGGCGACGAGAAGCTGCCCGCTGAGATAGCTCGGGCCCGAGACGCGACGTTTCCGTGCCTGATCCATCGTTCAACATTAGCCCTTGCTGCGGCCCGCTGTGAAGCCGTGTTTTGCACCGCAGCGGCGGCGCCTCATTGCCAAAGCGTTGAAAGTGCGTTCTGCCATCGTGTGCACTGAAACTTGAACCGCCGAGAGCGGAACGTCACTTCACATTGCAGAGCGGCAGGCTACGATCCGCGCCGAGGAGGCCAACGTGCATCGGTTCCTGACGACCCTTATCGCCGGGCTTCTGCTCTTCGCGGCAAGCTCGAGCCACGCAGCGGATCCCCCGGCTTTTGCCACACCCTGGACCAGCGAGCACCACGCCCGCGTGCGGCTGATCGCGGGCGGTCCTGCGGTGGATAGCCCTCGCGGAACCATCGCCGCTGGCATCGAGATCGAGCTCGCCGATGGCTGGAAGACGTACTGGCGCAACCCCGGGAGTTCCGGCGTACCACCGCAGATCGACTGGGCCAGCTCATCCAATCTCGCCTCGGCGGATCTGCGCTTTCCGGCCCCCACGCGGTATGCTGACCGCGGTGGTGACATCATCGGCTACAAGCACCGCCTGATCCTACCGGTCGCCGTGCAGCCCGCGGACCCGAAACGCGACGTCGCGCTCACGCTCGACGTCGAATATGGCGTCTGCAAGGATATCTGTATTCCCGTCCAGGCGCGCCTCGAGCTCACCTTGCCCCCTGGCGCCGCAGAGCAACCGCCGGCGAGCGAGCTGGTGCAGGCTTTTGATCGCGTACCGCGCCCGCTCGCCGTGCGTCGCGTGACTGATCCCAAGCTGCACAAAGCCAAAGTCGTGCTCGACGGTCCCGCGCCCATGATTCGACTAGACGCCCTGTTCCCGGGAGGGACCGAGAGGGCTGACGTGTTCGTGGAGGCACCCGCCGGCCTATGGGTCCCCATGGCGAAGCGGGAAGGGCCTCGGAGCGACGATACAGCTACCTTCATTGTCGATCTGAACGACGGTGCCGACATCGCCAGTCTCAAAGGAAAGAGCTTGCGCATCACGCTGGTCTCGCCGCACGGCCAGTCCGAGACGACACTGAAGCTCGATTGACCCCCCGGCGCCGGTATGCTTGCGCTTCGGAGGCACGCACTATATGTTCCGCCCGCCGTCGGATGCGGGCCTTGTGCAGGCTTCGGTCGCGGCTGCGGAGAGGTGGCAGAGTGGTCGATCGCGCCGCACTCGAAATGCGGAGTACGGGCAACCGTACCGGGGGTTCGAATCCCTCCCTCTCCGCCAAAGAAACGACGCTAGCGCGATGATATAAATCATAATTTTGGCGACACGCCTACCCCACATTTTACCCCACAAAAAATTCTGCGCAAGGATGAGGTTGCATGAGCGATGATGAGGTCATCATGCGCCTCGCACTCCCGAAGTGCTGTTCCTTCCATTTAGCGTGAAGTCCGGTGTGATCATTGCGCCCGAGGCGCGTCCAAACGCTTCGACGATCAACTCTGCCATTATGCCGGCCGCGAGTTGGTATCCGCCCGAACCTTTCGTTGTCGGCGTGCCAGCATCGCCGCTGAAATAGCGAGGCAATGATCATTGAGCTCGGCACCTGACCAGTCGGTCGCGAATCAGGTATTCATCCAACCTTGAGGGGGGACTCGCAATCGCCAACTACGGCCCCGTGCTGGAGGTCCCCCTGTGCTTCACTATCCGATCCATCTTGGGTTCAATACGGCAGCCGAGAGGAAGTGGCCGGGCTACAACGCTGCAGCCCGCGCGCTCGAAGCTCACATCAACAACAAGATCGCCGCCGCGCCACCGGATTCCTTCTGCCAATTCATGTATCACCAGCTCGCTCGGGAGTTGGGTCTCGACTTTAGCCTCGTGGAACGGGTTCTCTTCGCCGCAGATTGCGGTTCTCACGGCAACACGATCGTCAAAGGCAACATTGATCGCGCGCTAGAGCGGAGCGAGCAGTCGCACTGAGCTAAGTAGTTCACCCCATGCTCATCAAAGAGTGCCAGTTCTGTGGCAACACGGGTGCACACCCGGCCGCACATATTTTCCCAAAGTCCCTTCTGGGAGTGGGTCCAGTCGCTTTCAAAGTCTATCGCATGGCGGGCAGAGAGCCGGCGCGAAGATCACAGACCGGCGTATATGACCGGCAACTCTGGTGTAACGACTGCGAGTTGGCATCAGCAAAGCTAGAGAGCTACGTCGCACCCTATCTGCAGTCACTCGACAACTACAAAGTGCCTTGGCGCGATCCCCAAGGTCATCCGATCGAAGAAAATGGCAGAGCGCTTCTGTGGTCAGTTCGAGAGATCGACGCCGGCATACTTCATCGCTTCGTCCTTTCGCTACTATGGAGGGCATCGGCATCGCAGCGAGAGGAGGTCAGGGGTTTCTCACTGGGCCCATACCAAGCGCGGCTCCGAGAAGCGCTGAGGTCCAGTGAAGCAAACTTGCTTGACCCATTTCCCTACATTTTCAGGCACGAGGACGAGACCAATCTTCGCGCAGGATATGTAACGCCTTTCAGAAGTCGCTACGAGGGCGTGCGCTTCGTTACATTGTGCGCCGGTGGCCTTGCGTTCGACGTGAAGATGAGCAAGAGCCCAGTGCCCGAGTTCTGTCGCTCGCTTATATGCAGATCGGAAGGGCCTGTGCTCGTGCTGCGCCATAGTATTGCTGAGACGGGCGTCGGTCGTTTGATGGCTCGCAGATTTCGAACGGGGCGATAGCGCGGCAGGCTCAGGCGTGACGGGCGGACCTAGCTCACGAAAGAGATGCACACACGGCCCGGCGCAAACGCTATCGCCCATCGACGTAGGCAATCGACTACCGCTCCCCACGACAGCCGTGCCCGTCTTTTCAGATTGAAAAGCGGAATAAAATGCAATGTTTTCAAGGGACGTGTCGACTCTTCATACAATGTTCCGGTGATGGAGGAACAAATGCTTACGTCGCAGTCGACATGAGTTTACGAGACCAAAGTTAGCCGCCTTGTGATGTCAGCACTAAGGCAGCGCAACAACCTCGTCTGTAATAGATCGTCACCCGTACGGACTAGGACGCCAGGGCGGCTTGGGGCACCGCCTAGAGCCCGGCCCGCACGGGTGCGCCATGTCACCTAGCAATAGTTATCGATATTATCTTCGGAAGCATCAAAGGGTGCGCCGATCGCCTTGCAGTGCGCTTTCATCGCGCCGTGCAGCGTGAAGAACGTCCCTCCAGCCTCATGGCAGAACGCGGCGCCCTCGACAAAGACCAGCGCGTGCGTCCAGTCCTTTACCCCCTTCGACACACGGCACACGATCGACAAGATGCCGTCCAGGCCGATTGCCGCTTCCTCCACCAGGCTATCGCCATGGGCGCTGCGGGCAAACAGCGCCCCTTTCGGCAGACGCTCAAGATAATCGTTGAGCGCCTCAACCGACACCGCCACGGGACATTGCGGAAACACGGCCGGCGTACGCCACTGACGCTGTATGGCGGAGGCCGTCAGCGATGGTATGTCGCGTGGTTTCGGCTCCGAACTCTCGACGACAGGAGGTTTCGGCGACTGCTTGAAGAGCCACTCACCAAGACTCCCGCCCTTTCTCACCCGACCCTTCTTGGCCCATCCCAACAGGCGCTTTTTACATTGCTCCGCTTCCTCCTTGGTGACGGTCCTCATCCATTCCCAGTTGGGCACCTGAGCAGAGCTGGGATTGGCGAAGAACGCGTCGAGCGAGCCATAGGCAAACTCGACGCGCGCCAGGGTGATCGGATTGAGGAGAATGTTCTCGAGACGCGTCACCCACCGCAGATTGTCGGGACGATTGTTCTGCCTGTTCGTGTCGATGTGATCGACGACGTACTCAGATGACGGCCCCGCCCCATGAAAAGCCGTCGCGACGATCCGGTGCACCACTTGGCCACTGATTTCCAGGTAGCCCGAGTGCCGGTTGAAGGATCCGAAGGTCCAGACCTCATCGAGCTTTCGTCGACGCGCCTCTACTCGCGCCCGGCGGAAGACAGAGCCATTGTCTCGAACGAGATAGATTTCGCCCCTGTAGGCGACCTCGCATTCTCTGTCGAATGAACGAAGCAGTTCAGCAAGCGGCGGCTGCTCAGCATCCGAATCCAGTGCTGGCATCCGCGCAAACGCATCCGTGTCGTGCATCGCACGCCTCCGAATATGGTTTCCGGGATGTTCGTCAGCCTTACCAGTAACTACCGGTGCTGGATTATTCAGAGCGGCAATCGTCGAGGTGCCAGGCGCCGCCTTATTCTCACATGCACGAGCGAAACCTGCCGAGTCGTCGATGCGTTGTCAAGAAGGGCGGCGGGGGGCGAGTAGCTACGTTGCCCCGAAATCCCGCCTGGAACCAGTGCTTGTGCCATAGCCCGGCCAGCTGCCCAGCCGTGAACTCGGTTGCTGGCTTGGTCGGGACCGCCCTCGACAGGGCGGCCCCTTCCATAACGCCGATCTGATCGGCGACGGTATGGACATCAATGAGGAGTTCTCGATCGCCAAACATCTGCGGCATGCGGCACCAATGCCCGGCCAGCTGCGCCAGGAGGCGTTCCGAGCAATGGCCAGACACGATCTTGAGCGCCATCCGCGCGCGCATTTCCGCGAGTGCGCCCGACACCTCCCGGTGTGTCACCGGGAGCCCTCCGCGCTCATCCCAACAATCGTCTCCATGTCGCTCGACACGCCTGCTGTCCATCCGATGAAGGTCTCACACATTGCGAGCTGTGCATGGCGCACGCAGGGGCCGAGCCACGGGAAACAGGATGGCGCGAAATCGAAACGGAAAAAAAATGAGCGGCTGCGTCAGTCCTGTCCTTTGGGCGGAAATCCTCGGCCACTTCCCATGGGAGTTCGAGCGCATGATCGCCAAGACCATAGAGCTCGAAGTTGGCGTCGCCTCTACATCGACAGGGTAGATGGGAGGTGATGCTGCCCAAGGATCGCATCGATCAAGGAACAGCAAGATTCCACCGTCGTACTTGCGGGAGAGCTCTTCGACGAGGCGCTTGTGCTCAGTCGGTAGAGATTTGCCAGTGGATAGCTGATTCGATTCTCTGCGCAGCCGTTCATCCCACGCCGCTTACCGCGTAGACTCACGCGGGGACGAATATGGAGCGTATTGCGCAGAAATTTCCAGACGCAAGAGTCACCGGCACCTTCACGGTGGAACCGGGGAGGGAGGTGTTCGGAGACCTCAAACTCCGGGGACGGGAGACCTCCCTTGATCTGCGTGACGCCGAGTATTTTCCGACCCACCAGATACCCTATCAGTGCATCACTGGAGTGCTTCACGACCTTTCCAAGGTGACTCTCCTTGGATGCTTCGAAATGGGTAACGGAACAGCTTCACGCTACAATCAGGGATACAGGGTCGCGAGCATTGCACCCCAGTTTATAGCATTCGGTGACGCACATGTGCCGCCAAACGAAGCGGCCATCCAGTCAATCGCATTCGTCATCGACGACGCAGACGTCTTGTTTCATGACTACGATGCATTTGGCAGCGTCAGCGATCCCGGACCGCATATTGAGCGAATAGTCAAAGCCAACAATCCGGAACGCAAAGTCGCTATCGGTCCATATCCACACATTCACTACTTCACCGGCAAGACCGAAATCATTCGGGTGGAGACCTAGCTTAGGCACGGTCACCGCCTCTCATGGTCTTTCATGGGGATTGGGCCGGCCAACTGGAATCCACATTGATAGCAAGATTGTCATCAAGCTGGAAATGACCTCTCCCGCGGCTTTCTACGACGCGATCGCCAAGATTAATCCAATGCAGAGGTTCTTCGAACTCTTGATCGGCCGCCCGCAGAATATTGAAGAGCTAAGGATACAGCTTCCGAATGCTGACGAAGAAATGCCCTGCTATCTCGATGTGTACTGGCCCGATCCGCCCTCTCGCGATCCCCGACATGAAACCCGAAGACCTCATCATGCCGATGTGCTCCTTAGTCCGATCTCCGAAACGGAATCGTTTGCCACCGTCATGACAAAATGGCTCGCCCATGAGGCCGCTCGGCGCTCATCGAGGGTACGTTTTTCTGAAGCATTTGCTCAACAACGGTACTATCCTCGCGATCGAGTAGTCGCCGCGGCCAATATGTTCGACATACTCCCAGACGATGCTGTGCCGGCAGCCGCCATGATCACTCCTGAAGTGCAGGCGGCAAAGGCTAAGAGCCGAGATTTGTTCAGAGTTCTCCCGGCAAGCCTCGAACGAGATGCCTTGCTGCAGGCGCTGGGTCGTATTGGCCGGAGCAGTCTCAAGGACAAGATCCGACATCGGGCGAAGCCTATCATCGCAGCCACTGGGCACAGCCTACCTGATCTCGAATTTGCCATCGACCAAGCAGTGAATTGTCGAAACTATTTCGTTCACGGTGGCCGCGCGTCGTTTGACTACGATGAAGAGTTTGGGACGGTCGTATTTCTCAACAACACGCTCGAGTTCGTATTCGCAGCGTCTGATCTGATCGATGCCGGATGGAACATTGCCGCCTGGGAGCGGCGAGCGTTCACGCTTTCGCACCCATTCACCGCCTACCGTCATACCTACGAACTCAATGTTCGCGAACTACGTACGCTGGTGAGCAACACCGACCAACGATAGCAATGCATGGAGTTGCAGTAGATGCTGTCGATGAATGCCTGCTGCGCACGCCGACCGCCGAAGCGATGACCGCGACGCGCCGTCCGGGCCAGCAGCTGCTTTTAGCGCATTTGAAATGTGAGCAGTCTCACGATGGATGCAGACCGACCGATCACAACTGCGGATGACGACAGGCTCGGATTCACTCCAGTCGCCAATCATCTCGCCCAGGTTATACTCGATCAGTCGGCCACGGACGGCCTCGTGTTCGGGATCGAGGGGAAGTGGGGTTCCGGAAAGTCCACGCTCATCAATCTCACCATTGCCTCGCTGGAGAATGCATCTCCGGCGCCGGAGATCATCGAATACTCGCCCTGGCTGGTGGGATCCAGAGACGACTTGCTTAGCCATTTGTTTGATGAACTGGCTGCAGCAGCTTCGAACATCGACGCCATCGAAGTAAGTCCGAACGAACAGCCTCGTACGCTGTACGAGCGTATACGCAAACGCATTTTTGGAGATGAGCATCTCCGTCTACGACGCAAAGAACGCCTAAAAAAACAGCTTGGCGGAAAACTAAGAGCGTTCGGGACCATGGCTGGTGGACTATCGAGGGCTATGAAGGCCACCACCGTCTTGGGTGTACCTCACGCGGAAATAGCGGGCAGTCTTATCGATCGTGCCGGAGACACAGCCAAAAGTCTCTTCACATCTGGATCACTTACCAAGCGAAAGGCCGAAATCGTCGAGGCACTGAAGTTGATCTCCCGCCGAATTGTTGTGTTTGTTGACGATCTCGATCGACTGGAGCCACGCGAAGCCAGTGAGGTGCTGCGCCTGATCCGCGCCGTCGCCGACTTCCCAAATATTATCTACGTTCTGTCCTATGACGTCGATGTGGTCTCCAACACCCTTCAGAAGGCCGTCCAGGTAGATGACGGCCGTGCCTTTCTTGAAAAGATCATACAAGTTAGTTTCCGAGTTCCGCGCCCTGAAGCATTCGATCTACGACGTTGGTTTCACGAGGAAGTCCACCGCCTTTTTGCGTCGGATTTGAGTAACGTATCAAGCCAGCAACTACCTTCCACACACCGTCTCGCGCGAGCGATCGACACTCAGGGAGGGCGCTATCTCAAAACGCCGCGAGACGTTGTCAGAGCTCTCAATGCACTCCGGCTTCACGCAATCCCGGTGCGAACACACATCGATGTAGCTGACATGGTTTGGCTGCAGCTCGTTCGCATCGGGAATCCCATGCTCTACGAATGGATCGAAGAATATCTCACGGAGACTTCGGCCGTATATCGAGGCGCCATGGTCGGTGAACAGGAGGCCCGCCGTTCAGGCCTGCGTCTTCAGGAGATCCTTGCCAGAGAGCACCTCGACGACGATCGCACGCGCATTGAACTTTCCGGAATACTTCCAGGGGTATCTCGCGGCTTGGGCAATCAGGATGATCCACACCGCGTCTTCAACAATCTCGGGCGAAATCTGTTCAACACTTTCGTTGCCGAACGGCGCCTGGGAAGTCCCGAGCACTACCGCTACTACTTCGCATTTGCGCAGCCGGCCGGTGCGCTAAGCGACGAGCAGGTGGAAGTCTTCTTGCAACTGGCCGAACAGGATCGTGACGCTGCTATAAGGATGTTCACAGAGCTTGGTGCGCAAGCCCGCCCGCAGGGCGGTGTAATGGCAGAGCTTATGATCGAGCGGCTTATCGCGGCCGTTGACCGCATATCCCCTGCTGCCGTTCCCGGCATCATCTCTGCGCTGTCCGAGGTTCTCGATGACGTTGCCTTGTCCACGAGGGATGGAGATTGGGGACAACACCGGGCTTGGGGCGCCGCAGAGCATCTCGTCGAGCGTCTGCTCGGCGGCATCGCAGATCCCGCAATGCGTCAGGACTGCCTCAGCCGATTGTTTACCTTCGGCAAAGCCATTGGCTGGCAAACAAGCATGCTCCGGAGCGAGATATTCGCGCACGGACATTATGGAGACCGTACTCAACCGGAGGAACAGCGTCTACTCACGCAATTGGAGTTCGAAGCTTCACTGTCTTCAATGCTTCGCAGATACGCAGACATGCCACCTCAGCAGCTTCGCGCTGTCCCCAACCTCGTAAGTCTACTCTATGCTTGGCAGCAGGGCGCAGGAAATAGCAATGATGCGAGACGGTGGGTCGAGGCCAGCACACAAACTGATGAAGACCTCCTAGCCTTCCTTTCTCGCGCTCGAGGATGGATGTCACGTAACGATGAGGTCTTATATCCGCTTAAGCGTCGCGAGCTCGCAGATTTCCTGGACTATGATGCCGCCGTGCAGAGGGTGCGATTGATCGCTGGCAACGCTCAAACTCCGGAGGCGCAGCGGCGACTTGCAACGGAACTCTTGGTCGCTTTCCAGCAAGGGGAACACGACTAGCCGACAATTTCGCGACGTTGACCGGCTCGCCATCTCAGCTCGCAAATTCAGATACCCAGCGGCAGGCTAGGTTGCGAATACGACGCCGCGCGCGCCCCTTGTACGGGAGATCCCAACATGGCTCGCAGCACACACAAAAGAGGTCAGTTCCGGTTGCCATCGATCCAGCCAGGGGATTGGCACGGCGAAATCTTGCCTGGCGGAAGCGTCAACCTCGGCCAAACCATACAAGAAGGGCCACCGCGCCGAACGGTTGAGCTCTCGTACATCACGCTGCCCGCATCGATGCATTCAGCAAACCGCGACTTCAGGTGGCCTGGTGTCATCATGATCATGGCCCCCACCCCGATGAGAGTTCTCCAATCCGACGCTGGCGCGCTCCTCAAAAGCGAAGACAATCCGTCGCTCATGCTATCTCTGGAAGTTACGCGAGGACAGTTCGCCGATATGCTTCGATTGCTGGAAGCTAAGCGTTTGCAAACCCTCCACTTTAGCATCGAGGCCCCCAGTGAAGCTGAAATCGGTCGATGGTCTATCCGCAGCTGGGGAATGACGGCCGAGTTAACGGATGAACGTCGAGCGCCCTGAGATCACATCCGCTGGCACTTTCCGGAAAGTTATCACGAGCAAGTCCTCTCACCAGCTCACCATTATTGGTCGCCATGCGGTCGTCAACCCAACACCAAACCTCGAACAGCACAGCGCTGGCCAAAGGCCGGCCCACGGCGATAGGCATGTATTGCAGCGTACGCGGCCAAGGTGGTGACCTTTGGCATGAGCAAGCCGGGCTATTGGGCCAAGGTTCCCGCCGGACAACCAATGGCATAAGAGCCGCTTCCGGCGGCTGTTATCGACACGCCAGCGCGTGTGATCATCAAATCATCCGTTAGATGAGGCCAAAGAGGATGCGGTTAGACTGACCTTGGCTCCACCAAAGAAATGACCTTAAAGATCGGTAATTGTTTGAAAATTTCGCCTCTCCCAAAACGCCCACCCCACAAAGATTCTGCGTAGGGATGAACTCGCGTGAGTGCGTAAGAGCGCATCGATGTCTGCCGTGACGGATTGCAGGGCTGGATGAGCATCACCCCCCCGGCTTTGGCTCCAGCGCCGCGCCACTGATGCCAAGCCGGTCAGCGAAGCTCTTGTTGCGGCGAAGGGCGCGCAAATGAATCAGTGACAGCTTGATGATTTCCATATGCGCTTCCCCGATCTCTTCATCCTGTCGACCGTCTTCATAGCGCATGATCTTGTAGTCGGTGCGGCGCACCCAATCACCGTGAATATTCTTGCGGTAGTTGCCGGCGATGTCGATCGGGCTAAAGGTCTCGCCGATCAGATAGCAGTAGAAGCGGGTGATGGGCGCGACCGAGAAATTGGCAATCAGATTACAGTACCGCTCAAGCTGACTCAAATAATCGGAAAGATCGACATCAGGTGCTTTCAGCTCGATCAGGATGCATTGCCCTTCGTCGGCAAAGAGGAAGATATCCGGCCGGCGGCCGGGCTTGATGCGGTAAGCGTTAAGCACCTCCTTGGAGATCGGCCGAAGCACCTTGTTGCCTTTGGCATCGCGGATTTGGTCGATGGACACGTCGGAAAATCCCTCGAAGTGGACGAACTCCTCGTTGAGGACCCATAGATCGTTTGGCCCCGCCGCAGTGCCAGTCTTGCGCTTGATCAGGAGATCGTGAATGAGGCCTTCCCGGTCGAGCCGAGGTTTCCTGGCTTTCGCGTCTTTCCTGGAGGCGGGGGATGGCGCTGCGATCCTTTCATTGACAATCATGCCGAGCACTTTCGCCACCATCTCGCGGCGTATGATGTAGCGGCTGAGCTCCTGCTTGTTCTGCTCTGGAATCAGACCAAGTAGCTCGCTGGTGCGCTGCTCGAGCTCGTCCTGGTAGTTGGCGTCGGTCGGATTAAGCGTCTCGAGTTCCTCGAACAGCTTCTTGATCTTGAGGCTTTGCTGAGCGAGGGACTCGGCCTGCCGCTTGAATATCTTCTCGGTGATCTGCTCCTCGGTGTCCGAAAAACTGATCTTGGTCGATCGGGCGACCTCAAGGGGTATGCCGTGTGCCCTGGCGATGGTCTCGACGTCTCTGCTCAGCTCTTCCTTGCGCGCAAAGAGGTCCGCGTAAATTCTGGGCAGCGCATCTTCGACGGCTTGCTCAATATCTTCGAAGAAGAGGAACTCGCGCTCGGGCTCGAAGAACAAGTCCTCGCGTGCTGCGCGCTCGGTGTCGGCGCGGTTAGGGAATGTAAAGCGGTCCACCGCATGGCTGACGTTGCCCGGCTTGTCCAGCACGGGGCCGTGGACGGCCGTGAGAAAACGGTGCCCGTCGACATCCTCTTTCTTCTTAAGTCCTTCGACGCGCAGGCGGTCGACCTCGGTTTCTTTGCTGCACAGGACGACGCCGTTCTCCGCGATCTCGTCCGCCCCAAGTTTGAAATGGGCCCAGTGGAGCTGTTCGGCATGCCGGGGCTGCGTGATCCATTCGATGGTGTCAGCCTTGGGGTCCTTAAGCTTGACGTAGTGGACTTTGATGTCGCCTGTTTCCGGCGTAGGGATGTCATCCGGCCAGAGCGCAACGCTGTCGGCTAGCTTGCCCTTCTTGTGGAGTTCGAAGCGAAACGAGGTTGCAAGCTGCTTGTTTGCGACCTTGGCGAGATAGAGGCGTAGGAGGAAGTGGCTCTTGATGGCGTTGCGAAGCTCGACGAGGGATAGTTCGTCGAAAAAGGCTTTGGCCTCCTTGCCAAGTAGGAACCTGCTCATGGCGATCGTTGTTCCGATGGGGGCGGATGGAGAGGCAGGCCCGGCGCTGGGTTCCGTGATGTAGGTCTTTGGGTTGCAGAAGAAATGGCGCGTCAGCGTTTTGCCAGCCTCATCGAACGTGCTGGTGACTTCGATCCGCTCCGCAAAATGCAGAAACTGTACCCGGCCTGAGCCGCGATTGTTGTAGCCCTTGCTTCGGTCGAGGAAGGTTTCGAACCGCTCGTAGTTGGCTTGGTCGAAGCCGACGCCGTTGTCTTCGATCTCAATGCGCTCGAGCGAGCGCTCCTCATCGAGAAGCCCGGTGTAGTAGAGCCGTAGGGTTATCCGCCCGGGCTCGGCGGCCTTCCGCTGGCGCTCGGCGATCGCCTCGAGGGAGTTGCTCACGGCTTCAAATACGGGCGAGAGCGGCCGCCGGGACTTCGGAATGAAGTCCAGCATGCCATCCAGGCTGAGGCGGGGAGG
This sequence comes from Pseudomonadota bacterium, assembly GCA_963205015.1. Taxonomy (GTDB): domain Bacteria; phylum Pseudomonadota; class Alphaproteobacteria; order Rhizobiales; family Hyphomicrobiaceae. Next base: position 6,928 of record CAUJKI010000580.1, on the reverse strand, counting down.
GGTGCTCGTCATAACGACTGTCAGATCCTTGGTCAGCCAATCCAAATGGGACAGATCAGAATATGCCACAGGGCGCGCGTCGTCCGCCGTCATGCACCAACGCGTGTACAGGCCATGGCCGGCCGGGAAAATTCCCGAGCCGTAATCAACTCTCTGCTAAGCCATTGAAAACAATGGCGCGAGCGACGGGACTTGAACCCGCGGCCTCCGGCGTGACAGGCGATAAATATTTCAATTATTTTCAAAGACTTGGTAGTGACAAAACACAATTAGCTGGAACTAAGGCGCCAGAAGTTCCAAGCTCCCCGCCACCGGTCCGAACCTACGTGTTCGCACGCGAGGAACTCTACGATCTGGTGTGGTCAGTGCCCATCATCATGTTGGCCGCGCACTTCGAGGTGTCGGGACGAGGGCTGGCCAAGATCTGCCAACGAGCACTCATACCCGTGCCCAAGCCCGGCTACTGGGCGAAGGTGCAAGCGGGGCACCCGATGGCCAGGGTGCCGCTTCCGAAGGCCTATGCGAAATTGCCGCCCCGCGTCGTCATCAGGTCCATACCAGCGCGTCGCCCCTTGCCGCCTCCGGAGACTGGAGATGACAGCTATTGATCTGGCGTGGTGATAAGCCCTCAACGTCCGCTGAGGTCGTCGCTGCCGGGGACACCCGCCTGCCCGTCGCTTCCCGAAGCTCGGCGCTAAATTTCCCCGAAGCGACCACCAGACCAAAATCCTTCCAAGCGTGAGGATTTTAGCTTTGCCCAATCTTCTTCGGCCGAAATCCTCATGATCGTCAGGATTTGGCGCTCCGGCTAATTCTCGTCGTCGCCGCACTCGCTCTCGTGGATATAGTGAACTTCATCACACGGAGGTGCTAGCAGATGAACGATAGTGCACGCCAATACGCACCATCGGCGGCGCGTAATCGAGATGCGATATGGGAGGTCCTTCGACCTCATTTGCCCGCGCATGGACTTGTGCTCGAAGTGGCTAGCGGCTCGGGCGAGCACACGGTGCACTTTGCGTGGGGAAGCGGCGCCAAACTCGTCTACCAGCCGAGCGACCCCGATCAACTGGCGCGCGCCAGCATAGATGCGTGGGCGGCGGCCTCCGGGCTGGCAAATATCCGGTCGGCAATCGCGCTCGATGCTGCTGCTGATATCTGGCCGATCGAGGGCGCCGACGTCGTGGTCTGCATCAATATGATCCACATATCGCCGTGGTCGTCCACTGTGGGTCTTGTGCGTGGCGCGGCCCGCGTGCTGCCGACAGGCGGATTGCTTTTCCTTTATGGCCCTTACCGGCAGAAGGGACGGCACACGGCCCCGAGTAATGAGGCGTTCGATCAGGATTTGCGTCGGCGCAACCCGGCGTGGGTCGTGCGCGATCTTGAAGGCGTTGCCGATATCGCTGGCGAAGCAGGCTTCGGTTCGCCGGCTATCGCTCAGATGCCGGCCAACAACCTTGCGGTTCTCTTCCGCCGGACAGCGTGATGCAAAATGTCAATGCCGCGTTGGCTGGCGAACGCTCTTGGCCCAGCAGCCACACGTCCACGTCCTGAGGTCGTGCGGTTATTTCTCGCTGCCTGTACCGGAGACGAACCTCGGGTACAGAAATTGTCCGGCATCTCTGCCTCTCGTCGGGCAAATGCATCGATGAGAACTCCAACATGCGATGCCGACGAGCACGGCCACGGGCTCTCGGGTCGTCGGTATCGCTGTCTATCGAACGCCGGCTCGATCCCGACACAGGCGACGGCGTCGAGACGCTGCTTGCCGGCTTCGGTATTGTGCCGCCGGGCTTCCTAGAGGCGACGAACTGGCCGGTTGCACTCAATTGTACTCGTCAGGCAACTCATCCGAAGATGCGCTTCTCGCGCGATCGCGCACGCGCGCTATAATCTCGCCGCAGCTCGCGGCATTGCAGCCGCAATGTCCGCCGAGAGTTCGAGTTTCAAGCGGGCTTGGGTCTGCGGATCCGGATTACCGCGACACCTTGACCAAATCAGTTTTGGAGAAAAAGCCGTCGCCATAATGATAACGATCGCTATCATTGCCTGAATGACAACGATTATGGTCATTGCCAAAAAGATAACGATCGATTACATATTTGGAAAGACAACGATTGTTATCTTGGCGCTCATGCTCATCAGACGCCCCAGCGAACTCGGCGCAATCATCGCCGCAGCCCGCCGCGCACGCGGCCTCACCCAAGGCGCTCTCGCAGATCGCCTAGGGGTCTCGCGCGTGTGGCTTGGCCAGATTGAGCGCGGCAAATCCTCCGCCAGGATCGATCTGGTGTTCCGGGTTCTCAATGAGCTGGACGTGGCTCTCTCGGCCGACATTGGAGAACCGCCGGCAGCCGAGAGCACCACTGCATCGGGTCCGTCGGTGTTAGACATCGACGCTATTGCGGACACTGGCCTTGCCGGACAAGCCTGGCCGGCTCGAGTGCCGGCTGGAAGAAAGCGAGCCCGAAAATGAGCAAGGCGCTTCGGGTTCTCATCGACAGCAATGGTATCGGCACGATCATTCAGGATCGCCGTGGCAAATTCAACTTCACGTATGACGAGGCCTACCGGCGGACGAACACTGCCATCCCCCTCTCGCTGTCGATGCCTCTGTCAATTGCGGAGCATGGCGACAAGGCCGTCACTCCTTACATGTGGGGCCTGCTACCGGACAACGACGACACGCTGATAAGCCTCGGACGGCGTTTTGGCATCAACCCGCGCAATCCGTTCTCACTGCTCTCTGCCCTCGGCGAGGATCTTCAGGGGGCCGTCCAGATGATTCTGCCGGATCACCTGGACGACCTGAAGCAACGCGAAGGCGTGACCCTGCTGTCGCGCAAGACCATCGAGGAGCGCTTCCAGGAGCTGATCCGGGACCCCGGCGCCATCCAGTTCACCCGATCCGGGGGACAGTTCAGTCTAGCCGGCGCGCAGCGCAAGAAAGCCCTCTATCTAGTCAACGGCAAATGGTACGAGCCGCGGGGGCGAACACCAACGACGCATATTCTGAAGCCCCCGACAGCGGGCTTGGCGGGACAGGTCGAAAACGAGATGTTCTGCGTTCGCTTGGCACCAAGATTAGGTCTGCCGGCTCCCAAGTGCTGGACGGAGCAGTTCGGTGATCTTTCCGTCGTCGTGATCGAGCGATACGACCGCCGTCGGCTCTCTGGTCGCAAGGTTCTGCCGATCGACAGCGCCGGCGGCGAGGTTCATCGCGTGCATCAGGAGGATTGTTGCCAGGCCCTCAAGGTGATGACGCGCAACAAGTACCAGAGCGACGGCGGACCTGGCATGACGGCCATCATGGAGCTGCTCTCCGGCTCAGGGAGACCGAGCGAGGACCGCGATCGCTTCATGCGCGCCTGCACCTTGAATTTTGTGATCGCGGGCACGGACGCGCACGCCAAGAACTACGGCCTGCTGCTTTCCGCCGGCGGGCGCTACAGGCTGGCGCCGCTCTACGATATCGCGAGCTGGCTTCCTTATTCGAGTGACAGCCGCAAAGATCGGTTGGCCATGTCCGTCGACGGCACCTATCACATCGATCGCATCCAGCCGCGCCACTGGGAGGCTCAGGCCCGCAAGTGCGACTACGATCCGGATCGCGCGCTCGCGCATATCCGCGATCTCATTGCCCGGATTCCCGGCGAGGCGCGCCATCTGCTGGCCGAGTGCAAAAAGGAAGGATTGGCAACAGCGGACCTATCGAAGCTGGTGACGTTGCTCGTGAAGCGATGCACGACTCTGGCAGCGCGTTACGGTTCCGAACTGATGGGCTCCGAGCAGGCGAGCGTACCGGGCGTGTGAGCTGCAAAAAGCCTGAGCGCACCTCGCCGATGCCACCAGCATGATATTGCCGTCGATCATCGACCGGCGCGCCCCCAATGAGCAAGACGTGATCCAGATCCCCGATTGAAGTAGCGAGCCCGCGACTAAAGGGGACGACGGCACCTGCATGTGCGCGTGGGTTGCTTCAGTGCAACGCGGGCACTTATTCCATCCGACAGGCGGCGCGCCGAGAGGTTCTCATGAGGGCAGCGTGCCAGCTTCCGCATACGACAATCGGCAGCGATATCAGACACTAAAGTGTACTTTTCGAGTGGACAATTCCAGCGCAATCCATACCCTCTCTTAGAGATCATCTAATTCGTTGGCGTTGCACAGCTTTTGAGGCTGCGCTAAGGGAATCCCAACTGGCCCATCCGGGCGGGGCTGATCGGTCAGGAGGTCGCGGCGATCGCCGCAATGGCGGCGGCGGTCGATCCCGTCGTTAGTGATGATCTGGATATGTGGGAAGGGCGTCTGGAACAGCAGGTTGCTGGCGATCTCACGCTCCCCGATACTGATCGCATTGCCCTTGTACGAGCGCGTAAGGGGCAAGGCCTTTTTCGCGATCGGGTCGGACACATCGAGAAGAGATGCCGCATCACTGGCGTCGAAAACCCTGTCCATTTGGTGGCTAGTCATTGCAAGCCCTGGCGCGATGCAACCAACGACGAGCGTCTCGACGGGGAAAATGGTCTGTTGCTGACGCCGACCATCGATCATCTGTTTGACCGCGGCTTCATTGGCTTCGAAGACAGCGGGCAATTGATCATCTCACCGATTGCCCATAGACCCTCGCTGCAGCGGATGGGGATCGATGTCGAGACGTCGGTCAACGTCGGCAGTTTCACAAGCGGCCAGAAGCGGTTCTTGGACTTTCACCGGCAGTCGATCCTGCTCCGATCTCTGCGAGGATAGGCTGTATAGTTCAGGTGGCATGTGAGGTGGGTGATTCCGGCTTCTAGCCTGTAGGACAGACGACGCCTGAAGACATTCGCTTTCGACGTGTCTCAGTCCTCCTGCCGCGTACGCACTCCGGCAAGTGGGCGATTTTATCGCGATACGCCAGTGTGTTACCGCCTACCAATCTTGTTGGTTTGGCGGGTCGAAATCGCTGTGTTACCCTCGGAATCATAATCCGAGGGTAATGGCATGAATTGGCCTCCTACCCTCGTTTTTCAAAGCCGAGGGTAAAAAAGGCACCGCCGCCATGGACGAGATCTCCCTTGCAACGCAAACCATGTTTGCCGAGCTCCTTCAGCGATGCCTCGACGCCGAGTTCGACGAAACCTATCAGGAGCGCGGTAATTTTCGCCGCCGTCGCAAGGGTAATCGCTACTACTGGTATTTCCAGTGGGACGCTGACGGTCGCAAGCATGAAAAGTACGTCGGTCCCGTCACCGACCAAAGCATAACCGACCGTGTCAAGCGCTTCGCCGACATCAAGTCGAGCTACAAGCAACGCCGCGAGCTGGTGCGTGCGCTCATCGCCACCGGCATCCAAGCACCTCTGGCGCCAACGGGCGAAGTGGTCGATGCCATGTGGCGCGCCGGCTTCTTCCGTTTGCGTGGCGTCCTCATCGGCACGGTCGCCTATGGTTGCTATGGCGGCCCCCTCGGCATTCGGCTTGCATCCTCTGGCCTTCAGACGGACGATGCCGACTTTGCACAATTCTGGGGCATCAGCGAGCAGATCGGCGAAAGCACGCCGCTACCGCTCGACGTCTTGCGCAGCATAGATCCGACCTTCAGGTCGATGCCGGGCCTGAACGATCCGTTTGTCACCTCGCGCTACGCCAACAAGGATGGCTACAAGGTTGAGTTCCTGACGCCCAATCGGGGTAGCGAGCGCCACCAGTCAAAGCCCGCCAGGATGAAGTCGATGGCCGGCGCAGGCGCGCAGCCCTTGCGCCACCTCGACTACCTCATCCATCAGCCCGAAAGATCGGTGCTTCTTTATGGAGGCGGGGTGCCAGTAACGATCCCGCGCGCCGAACGCTACGCGGTGCACAAGCTCATCGTCTCAGCCGAGCGCGCCGATCGGATCAAATCTACCAAGGACACGCTGCAAGCGTCCCAACTGATCGAAGCTCTGCGCAAGCGTCGCCCCCTCGAGTTGGCGGAGGCCTGGCACGAGGCATCCGCCACGGGCGAGCGATGGCGAGAGAAACTTGCCAAAGGAAGGGCGCGCCTCTCGGATGAAGCTGAGGCCGCGCTTGGCGAGGTGTTGGAACGCTACAAGGCGCGGCTGGGTGCGCGACGGCGCTGACGCTGGTGATCGGGAGAGGTTAGCGAACAGATCAAGATGGCGACCACCGATGTCCCAGCCATGACGGGGGCCGAGCGGGTGGAGTTCTACAACCGGCTCACGGCGTGGAGCCGCGAACCCCTGCATCAGGTCTATCTCTCGGAGCGGGAGTTCCAGGACCTCGTGACTTTTGTCGGCACACTTAAGTTCGATCCCATTGATGAACCTGGTTAGTCGGTGTCGGCCATTACCGCACGATCCACTCCCTCTCGTCGCTTGACGATATAGCTTCCGCGATCTTGCGCGTGTTTTGGCAGGTGATCGCTGATCTGAGTAAGTCTGGTTTGGGCGCCTTCGCGGCCGCCGATGGCGGCCGCTATCGGGCCCTACCTCGCGGCCTGCGGCCGCTCGCCCGAGCCCCGCGTCTTGCCAGAGGCAAGAGTCGCGGGTCTCGGCCCTGTCGGGTAACGGTCAGCCGGGCGCGGAGCAAGACGCCGCGATGCGTAGCAATCCATGTCGTTGAGCAACGCGGCAAGCCGCGAACGCAACGCGCCCGTCGGGCAGCCACCGGCCGGTTGCCGTGGAGAGAGTCAGAGGGAGGCGGCGGTTGTCGTGACGGGCTGAAGGGGTGAGAGAAGGTCTCTTGCCGGCCCGTCGCGGAGCCCCGCGATGTCCAGATCGAGCACGCATGCCGCTTCCGGCGGCGACCGGACCAACTTCTACGACGACATCACCAACAAGATCATCGCCGAGCTTGAAGTCGGCCGCTTTCCCTGGGTGCAGCCCTGGGGCACGCCGTCGGCCAAGGCGCAGCTCGCCATGCCGAAGAACGCATCTACGAGCCGG